>JAZULF010000150.1:0-18878 GCA_045643645.1 Oscillospiraceae bacterium | reverse complement strand
CTCCATATCAAGCACAAAGGTTATTCCCTCTTCGATGACTACAGATGCAATTTTTGCTCTGTAATCTGCCCACGGACACTCATAGGGCATCTCACCCTCGCCGGAAACTGTCAGAGTGTAGTCACTGCTGATTTTCCAGCTGATTGCCTCATTCTTGCTGAAAACGCCCGATGCAACATCCGCATCATCTGCAAATACCGCAATCGGCAGCAGAGTAACAACCATCATGAGTACAAGGAATACTGATACTATTCTTTTCATTTTTACCTCCTAAATTATAATTTATGTAATTATTATACATTTTTTGTCAAGCAAATGCAACAACACAATGCTAAACTTCGATAGAAAAATACGCGATTTTTTTATCAATTTTGCACAATGCATTTTCTCTTTACAGATTGAGATTTATATGCTATATTATCAGTAATAATTCTTATTATCAGGAGTTGCAATGACACCAACACGCAGAACCAGCAAAAAAAGGCAGGCAATTTACGATGCGCTGTGCTGTACGAAATCACACCCGTCTGCAGAGCAGCTATATACCAAGCTGAAGCCTGAAATACCGGATTTAAGCCTCGGTACTGTTTACCGCAACCTCGGTGTTCTTATCGAGGACGGATTGATTATAAGCGTTGGCAATGTCAACGGCGAAGAACGCTACGATGCCAACACAGCCAATCATCCGCATTTTATATGTAATACATGTGGTGCGGTTTATGATATTGAACTTTTCATAAATATGGATTATGATTACTCAGAGCTTGAGGAACATCTCGGTGCAAAAATTGAGGGCTACTCCCTCAGCTTTTCCGGCAAATGCAAAAACTGTTGTGAGATAAGGCATTGAGCCTATCATTATAAATTATGTAATTACTTATATCAGGAGGATTTAATTATGAAGAAATGGGTATGCCCCGTATGCGGTTATGTTCACGAAGGCGAAACTGCTCCCGAATTCTGCCCCCAGTGCAAGGTTCCCGGCAGCAAGTTCACTCTGCAGGCAGGTGAAAAGACCTGGGCTGCTGAGCATGTTGTAGGTGTTGGCAAGCAGTTCGGCGCTGATGTTCCCGCAGAGGTTCAGGAAGAGATTATTGCAGGTCTGCGCGCAAACTTCGAGGGTGAGTGCTCTGAGGTCGGTATGTACCTGGCAATGGGCCGCGTTGCAGCTCGTGAGGGTTATCCCGAAATCGCTCTTTACTGGGAAAAGGCAGCTCTTGAAGAAGCAGAGCATGCTGCAAAGTTCGCAGAGCTCCTCGGCGAGGTTATCACCGACTCCACTAAGAAGAATCTTCAGCTGCGTGTAGACGCTGAGAACGGCGCAACCGCAGGTAAGTTTGAGCTTGCAAAGCTCGCAAAGAAGTACAACCTCGATGCAATCCATGACACCGTTCATGAGATGGCACGCGACGAGGCTCGTCACGGCAAGGCTTTCGAAGGCCTGCTGAACCGTTACTTCGGCTAATCTTTCAGATTTATTTGGGAAGCAGAACACTCTGCTTCCCTTATTTTGGATTATTATAAAACAATTTGTTTTATAAGTCAATAAAACAAATTGTTTTACCTATACTATTTTGCAAATACTCAATAAAATGAGGTAATGCAAAATGTATAGGAGAATCCGTGATTTGCGCGAGGACTGCGACCTTAAGCAGAAGGATTTGGCAAAATACCTGAAATGCAGTCAGGTCTGCTATTCATACTACGAGCTCGGACAGCGCGATATTCCGACCGATATTCTTGTAAAGCTGGCAGAGTATTACGATACCAGCACGGACTATTTGCTTGGAATAACCGATGAACGCAAGCCCTATCCGAAATCAGGCAAGCAATAAGCGTTTTTCGAGCATACTTCTGCTTGAAAGCGCCGTTTATGCGCAGCACGGCTACGCTATACTGTCATTGACATAATTTCCCTTGTATGTTAAATTAAATTCATAACACCGTTGGAGGTAAAGTATGATTGGTTCTGCTTTAAAGAAATTTGCCAAAGAGAATTCGCTGAATGTTGCGCGCGGCGTAGCTTACGGCAATTTTCGCGGCTTTGCCGCAACTCTCTCAGAGGGCAGCGGCTACAAGCTTATCGTTATTACAACTAAATTTTCAGACACCGAGAAGCTGAATGAGTTTCTTGCTGATGTCAACAAGGTTAATCTTGAGAAAGAATACCGCGTAAGTCTTATGCGCGTTACCGATGAAGCTATTTCCGTTGAATTCCTCGACACTATTGGCACTATGAAGAAAATCCGCAGCTTCTGCGACTACTTCTTCCCTCTGCTTACAAAGTACGAGGCACTCGGCGCAAACTGTTGCTTTGAATGCGGCTGCGAGTTTACCGGAAACGACAGCTGGAAGCTAATAAACGGTGTTGCCTATCATATGCATGAAACCTGCGCAAGCAGCAAGGACACTTTGGCTAAAGAGGCACATCAGCAGGCACTTGAGGAGGACAACGGTTCATACGCAAGCGGCGCGCTCGGCGCACTTATCGGCGCTCTCATCGGTGCAATTCCCTGGGCGCTTGTTATGTACGCCGGTTATGTAGCCGCAGTTCTCGGTCTGCTGATTGGCTGGCTGGCAAACAAGGGCTACAATCTGCTGCACGGCAAAAAGACAAAGGCAAAGATTGCAATCGTAATTGTAATGTGCATCATCGGCGTTATTGCAGGCACGCTCGGCAGCGAGGCATTCGCACTTTTCACCTCTATCCGTGACGGTCTTATTCCCGAGCTCGGCTATGGTGACATTATCCCCACTATTATTTACCTGCTTGAAACCGACAGCGAGTACCTCGTTTCAATCGGCGCAAGCCTTCTGCAGGGTCTGCTGTTTGCATTACTCGGTACCTTCGGAATTATAAAAGAGATGAAGGAAGAAACCAAAGGGCACAAAATGGTAAGCCTGAACTGAATAAACAAAAAGAAGTCGGTCAAATGACCGACTTCTTATTTATTATTATTTAACTATATAATGCGCTTTGCTGCGGTGTAGTGCTCGCAGTAGTAATAATCGTCGAGCTTGTTGATGGTTACGCAGCCCTTGCCCGAGGATGCGTGGATGAACTGACCGTCACCGATGTAAATACCGACATGGCCGATGGGGTCAACGCTGTCGGAGAAGAATACCAGGTCAGCGGGCTTAAGATTGCTCTTGTCAACCTTTACGCCGTTTGTATTATACTGGCTGGTTGCTCCGCGCTCGAGGTGATATCCGAACTGCTCGTATATGTAGTGGACAAAGCCTGAGCAGTCAAATCCGTCGGGAGATGCGCCGCCGTAGACATACGGTGTGCCGAGATATTCCTTTGCCTTTGCGATAATCTTATTTGCAAGGTCGCTGTTTGCGCCGGTGCTTACATAGTCTGCGCAAATATAACCGCTTATGTTGTTATAGGAAATTGCATACCAGTTACCGCTCTTACCGCTGATTATTACCTGTGCGCCGCTATCGCAGTAGCCGACAATATCGTAGCTCGTTCCGGGACCTTTTCTGATTCGTACTGCACTGCCTGTTACGGTGCCGACACTGTTCTCGGAATTAAGTCCTGCCGAAAGCTTGAGGTAATCCTTGCATACATAGCCGTACTTGCCGTTTACGCTTACCTCATACCAGTTAGCGTATTCGCCGCTGATTTTCACGCTTGTGCCCTTGCTTAGCTCGGTTACAATTGAGAAGTCAGTGGACGGTCCCATTCTCATTCTGACACCGCTGCCGGTTATTGTGCCGTTCTTATTCTCGCTATAGGCAGTGGTCGGAGTAATATGCATATAGCCGCCGTTGACATAGCCTGTCTTGCCGTCATACTTTACCTTATACCAACCGTTGGTTGAGCTGTATACGGTCATTTTTGTGCCGTTTGAATAGGTGCCGAGGATGGAATAGCTTGTACCCGCGCCGCTTCTCATACGGACATCAGTTCCGACAATCTTGCCCGTGTAGGTCTTTGTTGTGGTGCTTGTGCTTGTGCTTGAGCTTGTGCTGCTGCTTGAGGATACGGAAATCGTCATATAGTCAGCGCAGACATAGCCGGTTGTGCTATTGTAGCTTACCTTATACCAGTTGCCGCTTGCGCCGGTTACGGTCATTTTTGTACCCTTGCCGTAGGTACCGAGGATGGAATAGCTTGTACCCGCGCCCTTACGCATACGGACATCGGTGCCGCTGATAGTACCTGTACCGAATTTACCGCTGACATCCTTGTCAGCCGTGAGGTAGCTGCTATATGCATAACCAATCTGGTTGTTGTACACAATCTTGCTCCAGCTTTTTTCGGTTGAGAGTACTATTACCTCTGTGCCCTTGGGCATGGTAGTCAATATTGATGAGCTTGTGCTTGCGCTTTTGCGCATATTCAGCGAAGTGGTTGTGCTTGCGCCCAGTGTTTTATCTGCACTTGCGGGTATCACAAACATAGTTGCGAGCATTGCCGCAAGAATGAATATGCTTATTAGTTTCTTTTTCATGTTACATTCTCCGTGATTATACAACGAGTAATTTCAATGCGTAAATTGTAACATGAACTATACATTATGTCAACATTACTCCCCTGCTTCCGCTGTCGAATGGTGTAAATATTCTGTAAATAGACGGCAGATTTGCCGAAGTCAATATGTTGTGGTATGTATTACCCTTTACAAATAGTTATTGTGTTTTTCCTGCATTCAGCTTAATTTTACGGTTTCATTTTTATAATGTATGTGATATACTATAATATATTTTCTGCCCGAAAAGGATTGGGATAAATGAAGAATACTGTTAAGACAAAGATAATTGCATTAATTATATGTATTGCCATGGTACTGCCTCTCAGCGGCTGCGGTGATAAGCAGCTGCAAAAGCAGATATTCGCAATGGACACCGTTATGACGCTTACCGCATACGGCAAAAACGCAGAAACCGGTCTTGATGCGGCAACGGGCGTTATCACCTCGCTTGACTCAAGCCTCAATCCTGATGTCGACGGCAGCTACACCGGTCAGATTAACTCTGCAAACGGTGAAAATGTAATTGTTCCCCCGCAGATTGCCGATATGCTCAGTAAGGCGCTCTCTGTATGCAACAGCACGGGCGGTGCTCTGGATTTATCCGTCTACCCCCTCTATCTCGCATGGGGTGAGTTCAAGGAAGGCTCAGGCAGAATTCCTTCTGATGAGGAAATTGATAAGCTACTTGAAAATGTCGGCTTCTCAAAGGCAAGCGTTACCGAGTTTTCGGGCGAAACAAACTACTCGGTTACCCTCCCCGCAGGCATGAAAATCAGCTTCGGTGCCTCTGCTAAGGGCTGCGCGTCAGACAGTGCAATTGACGCAATGCGCAAGGCAGGCGTCGAAAGCGGAATAGTTTCCCTCGGCGGAAATGTTCAGACTCTCGGTCTTAAGCCTGACGGCTCAAAGTGGACAGTTGCCGTTGAGGACCCGAATGACACGGGCTCATACCTCGGCACTCTCAGCGTAGGCGAAACCGCAGTTGTTACAAGCGGCAATTATCAGCGCTTCTTCATCGGTGATGACGGTGTTAAGTACCACCATCTGATTGACCCCAAAACAGGCAAGCCCGCAGATAACAGCCTGCTTTCCGTTACAATAATCTGTGAGGACGGTACTCTCGCCGACTGTCTGTCAACCGCTATGTATGTACTCGGTGAAAATGCCGCAATTCAGTACTGGCGCGACAACGGCGGCTTTGATATGGTTCTCGTTACAAAGGATAACAGAGTAATCTGCACCAACGGTCTTATTGAGGTATTCACACTTACAAACACTAAGGATTACACTAAGAAGATAGTAGAGTAAGGTTTACATAATATGTTTAGCAGAGAGTTTTTCAGGCAGGATGCCACAGCGCTTGCGCCTCAGCTTATAGGCAAGCTTATTGCGCACAGACTTCCCGACGGCAGCGTTGTGCGCTTGCGCATAAGCGAAGCCGAGGCATACTGCGGCGTTGACGATACAGCCTGCCACGCGCACAAGGGCAAGACAAAGCGCACTGAGATTCTATGGCGCGACGGCGGCACAATCTATGTTTATCTCTGCTACGGAATGCATTGGCTGATGAATATTGTTTCCGGCACCGAGGGCGACCCGCAGGCAGTTTTGATTCGCTGCTGCGTTGATGCCGAGGGACCGGCTAAGCTGACCAAGGCACTTAAAATCGACGGCAGCTTCAACGGCAGGGATATTCTCGACTGCGAGGAACTATGGCTCGAGGATGACGGAGCAAAGGTTGACATAACACTTGACAAGCGTGTCGGTATCGGCTATGCCGAGGAACGCGACCGCGAAGCACTTCTGAGGTATAAGCTTAATGGCATACTTGGACACTGATGTCAGATACTGCAAGGGCATAGGCGAAAAAAAGGCGCAGCTGCTTAATAAGCTCGGCGTCTTTACTGTCTATGACCTTGTTTCTTTTTTCCCGAGAAAATACGAAGATAGAACGCAGTTTAAGCCCATCGCGCTGACCTGCGACGGTGAAACTGCCTGCATTCAGGCGCTCGTTGCCGATACACCGCGACTCGTTCGCATCCGCCGAGGAATGGAGCTTGTAAAATTCCGCGCGGTTGATGAGAGCGGTTCGGTTGACATAACATATTTCAACCAGCCGTATATCAAGGACCAGCTCCACCGTGGTGAATGCTATAATTTCTACGGCAAGATTATAGGAATCGGCGCAAAGCGTACAATGGCAAATCCTGTGCACGAGCCTGAAAATGCTCCGGGCGGTGTTACAGGCAGGATTGTTCCCGTGTACAGACTCACAACGGGACTATCCCAGAAGCTCGTTATGAGTGCAGTGCGGCAGGCACTTGATGCCTGCGGTCCCGAGCTTCCCGAGGTTTTGCCCGAGGCTTTGCGTGAGAAATACAGACTTGCCGAAACCTCATATGCCTATGAGAACATTCACTTTCCTGCTGATTTTGCAGCCTTGGAGCTTGCTCGCCGCAGGCTGATATTTGAGGAGCTTTTCCTACTTGCCTGCGCACTCGGCAAAATGAAGGGCAGCCACGCAAAGGCTGACGGCTTTAAGCTTGAGCCTTGTGATTTCAGTGAGTTCTGGTCATCTCTCCCCTTCTCACCTACGAACGCTCAGAAGCGCGCAGTCAGCGATGCGCTCAAGGATATGCAGTCGGGCAAGGCTATGAACAGACTCGTTCAGGGTGATGTCGGCAGCGGTAAAACGCTTGTTGCTGCTGCGCTTATCTGGTACACCTGGAAAAACGGCCTTGCAAGCGCATTTATGGCGCCGACGGAAATTCTTGCCGAGCAGCACTTTGATACTTTGCAGGGCATATTAGGCGGCTTCTGTATGCGCATCGGTAAGCTCACAGGCTCAATGACCGCAAAACAAAAGCGTGAGGTTAAAGCTGAGCTTAAAGACGGTCAGCTTGACCTTATAATCGGCACGCACGCGCTGTTTTCTGATGATGTTGAGTATTCAAAGCTCGGACTTGTTGTAACTGACGAGCAGCACCGCTTCGGTGTAAATCAGCGCTCATCGCTTATATCAAAGGGCGACAAGCCGCATGTTCTTGTTATGTCCGCAACACCTATCCCCCGCACGCTTGCGCTGATTATCTACGGTGACCTTGATATTTCTGTCATTGACGAGCTTCCTCCCGGCAGGCAGAAGGTTGATACCTTTGCCGTTACCGAAAGCTACCGTGTGCGCCTTAACGGCTTTATAAGAAAGCTCGTATCCGAAGGGCGTCAGGTATTCGTTGTCTGCCCGATGATTGAGGAAAACGAAGAGCTGCCGCTGAATATGAAATCTGCCGAGGAGCATGCAGCCGAGCTGCAGAAATACTTCCCCGACCTCAAGGTTGCCTGCGTTCACGGTAAGCTCAAGCCAAAGCAGAAGAATGACATTATGTCAACCTTTGTTGCAGGTGATATAGATATACTCGTATCAACTACTGTTATCGAGGTCGGCGTTGATGTTCCAAATGCGGCGCTTATGATTATTGAAAACGCTGACCGTTTCGGTTTAAGTCAGCTGCATCAGCTGAGAGGTCGCGTAGGTCGCGGAAAGCACAAAAGCTATTGCGTGCTTGTTTCGGATACCGACAACGAGGTGTCCGAGGCAAGACTCAAGGTTATGACACAGACCAATGACGGCTTCAGGATTTCCGAAGAAGACCTCAAGCTGCGCGGTCCCGGTGATTTCTTCGGCTCAAGGCAGCACGGTCTGCCGTCAATGCATATTGCCGATTTGTGCTCGGATATGAATATTCTGCAGACGGCACAGACTGCGGCGCAGGAGCTGTTGAGCACAGACCCCGAGCTTAACCTGCCCGAGCACGCCCGTTTGAAGGAAGCCGTAAACAAACTGTTTGAGCTGAACGCAGATACGCTCAACTGATATTATGTAAACTTGACTTGCCATGAGAGAAAACGAAGAAGCCCTCGCAATGCAGCAGAGCGAAAGCCTGCGCCGCTTTGCCGAGGATGTTTACAATAGAATATGCAGTGAGCTTGACGGCGTGAGCTGCGAGCTGCGTGAGAACAACGGTGCATTCTATGAGATTGTGTTTGACACAGTTGATAGCCTGTCCCTTATGCTTATGGGCAGCGAAACCAACAATGCCGATTGCTTTGAGGTTTTTGTGTTCATAGACGGCAACGCGGAATACATCGGCTTTTCGTACCGCTCACCTATCGATGGATTCAAAGCAGACTTTATAAGCCTTGTCTGCAATCTTATCGGGCAGCAGGTTATGATAAGGGAGGTAATACGCAGCCATAAATGTAGATTGCTTGAGTATTATCACCTTAGCGATAATTCCGAGTGGACGCTAATAAAAACTGTTCAAAAGCAAAGCGGCTTTTCCGCATTCCTGCTTCTTTGGAAGGACAGCAAAACCGAAAGAATATATGATTTGAGATTCAAATAAAAAAGCGAGGCTTTGCCTCGCTTTTTTTATTTGAACTTTTTTAATCTCAATGCGTTGGAAACAACGGATATTGAGCTAAGCGCCATTGCGGCGCCCGCAAACATCGGGCTGAGTAGCGGACCTCCGAAGGCGTATGCAACACCTGCGGCAAAGGGTATTCCGATACTGTTGTAGAAAAATGCCCAGAACAAATTCTGCTTGATATTTCGCATTACTGCCTTAGATAGTCTGATTGCCGTCGACAGTGAGCTTAGCGATGAGCCCATAAGCACAACATCCGCAGACTCAATCGCAACATCCGTGCCGCTGCCTACGGAAACACCGATGTCCGCGCTGCTCAGGGCGGGTGCATCATTTATGCCGTCGCCTACCATACACACCTTGTGGCCGTCATTTTTAAGCTTCTCAACTTCCGCGGCTTTTCCGTCGGGCAGGACATTTGCAATGCACTTATCCGTACCTGCCTTTTCCGCAATTGCCGCAGCCGCTTTTGCATTATCTCCGGTTAACATAATTGTTGATAAATCTAAGTTATGCAAATCTGTTATTGCTTTGGGACTATCTTCCTTAATTGCATCAATTGCTCCGAAAACTCCTGAAAAGCTTCCGTTTATGGCCGCAAGCATAAGCATACAGCCCTCGTTTTCCATAGCCTCAATTGCTGCATTTGCGCCGCTTATATCTATGCCGTTATCAAGCATAAGGCTCATATTGCCAATCAGCACATTTTTGCCGTCAACAACGGCGCTTATGCCCCTGCCCGGAATTGCCGTTACATTGCTGCATTCAAGAAGCTGCAGCTTGCGCTTATCAGCTTCCTCGGTTATTGCTCGTGCAACAGGATGCTCCGAGCCTGCCTCGGCTGAGGCACAGACGGCAAGCAAGCTGTCCTCGGAAATATTGCTTGAATATATACGCTTGAGCATGGGCTTACCCTCGGTAACCGTACCCGTCTTATCCAAAACAACGGTATCGGCAAATGCCATTGCCTGCAATGCCTCGCCACTTTTATACAGAACACCGAGCTCGGCTCCCCTGCCCGTGCCGACCATAATTGCCGTCGGCGTTGCAAGGCCTAATGAGCAGGGACATGCAACTACAAGCACCGAAACAAACACATTGAGCACAAACTCAATTTCCTTGCCTGCAAACAGCCATATTACCGCAGAAATAACGGCAATTGCCATAACTATCGGCACGAATACGCCCGCAACCTTATCGGCTGCTTTTGCAATGGGCGCCTTTTTGCCCTGCGCATCCTCGACCATACGAATTATCTGCGCAAGTGCGGTATCACCGCCGACCTTTGTTGCGGTAAATACTATAAGTCCCTCGCCGTTTATGCTGCCTCCCGTTACCTCGCTGCCGACCTCAACTGTCACAGGCAGGCTCTCGCCCGTGAGCATTGACATATCAGCAGTAGACATTCCGCTTGACACCACACCGTCGCATGGAAATCTTCCACCGGGGAATACGCTGACGACATCGCCCTCGCGCAGCTCGGATACGGGTATCTCCCCCGTCTGGCCGTGGCGCGTAACCGTTGCCGTTTCGGGTGCAAGCTCTGTGAGCGCTCTTATTGCATCGGAGGTGTGCCTTTTGCTGCGCGCCTCCAGGAATTTTCCGAGCAGTACAAGAGTTATTACAACCGCCGCACTTTCAAAAAACAGATTATCGGCATAGGCGGTATCACCTGCGGCAATTCTTATCAGCGCAAATATGCCGTACAAAAGTGCGGAGAATGTGCCTATGGCAACAAGCGTGTCCATATTGGGATGACCCTTGACCAAGCTACCGAAGCCGTTTTTATAAAAGCTTCTGCCGCCATATATAACGGGCAGAGTCAAAATAAGCTGAACAAGCGCAAACACAAGCGGATTATTATGAGGGCTTAAAAATTGCGGCAGCGGTGCGCCTATCATATGACCCATCGAAACATATAACAGAGGCAGAGCAAAGCATATGCACAGAATCACGCGCTTTTTCATATTGTCAAGCTCGGCTATGCGCTCGGCTTCCTCCTTCTTACGCGCCTCATACGCAATTGCCTCTGCGGAAACATATTCCTCAGCGCCGAAGCTGAGTCTTGAAACAAGCTCGCATATCTTGTCGGTATCAAGACTCTCATCATAGCTGATGGTCATTTTTTCAGTTGTGAGATTGACGGAAACTGCTTCTACTCCCGCTTGCTTCGACATAAAGCGCTCAAGACTTGCCGAGCAGGCAGCGCAGTGCATTCCGCTTATTCTGAATACCTTCTGAGTCATGACTTATCCCCCTGTTTTTCTGCCTATATCATACACTTTCTGATTTTTCAGCGCAAGCAAAAACTACTAAAGCCTGCCGTGTGGAAAACACACAGCAGGCTTATTTTTTAGCTCACAGTCCGAATATTTTCATTGCCGCAAAGGCTATTCCCGTTCCGCTGAGCGAGGACACGGCAATAATCAGCGCCGTCTTGGCTTTCGTCATTTTCCTCAGCCTTAAACCGCCTACATAACCACTTGCAGCCTGACGCGCCTCATCGAGCAGCTTGGTCTGCGTGATGCCCGGTGAGCGCATATAGTCCTCGCGCACTATGAATATTGCCTCCTCGAAAACCTTGGGGTCGGGTGATTTTACAACTATTATCCTGCGTGCCGTTCCTTTTACCACTTCCGCTGCCTCCCATGCGCATATTTTCTGCTCTGATTTTACCCGTTTTTCCATTTTTATATTCATCATTCGCGCTCCTGTACACGCACGGCAAGCACTGTCATATCGTCGCAGTTGCCGTAAATCTTCTCAGCCTCGCGCAATGTGTCGCGCGCAAGCAGCTTCATATCGTCTGTTGAGGAATCGAGAATCTCGCGCAGCCAGCCGTCATTTGAATCTCCTATCACTCCGTCGGAGGCAATTATTGCAATGCTGCCAGGCTTTAACCTCATGCGTACAATGTCGGGTGCGCCTGCGTTATCCTTGCTAAGACCAGGTGCAAAGCTCTCGCCTTTTATCCGTCTTATGCTTTTGCCGTTCATTACATAGCTCGGCGCTGCACCGTACTTGTAAAAGCAGGTTTCGCCTGAAAACAGGTCAACGCACATAAGGTCAACCGTTGCAAAGCCCCAGTTATCACCGCTTTTAAGCAGCATAACCGAATTTAGAGTCTTCATTGCAACCGCAGGGTCAATACCCGAGCGCAGGAATTTTTCAAGAATTTCAATGACCTCCTTGCTCTCGCGTGCCGCCTCAGGTCCGCAGCCCATTCCGTCGGACAGAATTACACAAAGCACTCCTGCATCGGTCTTGAAGTATGTACCTCTGTCACCGCTTACCTTCTCGCCCTTTTTCTTCATTGCGGCTATACCCACGCTCACAGCAAGCGGCTCGGCTTCAATCAGCGTCAACCTTGCACTTCCCTCGCTATCGGTTTTAGGTTTACATAATCTTAGTCCGAGGACTTCGGAAAGCTTATTGAGGTATTCAGGCTCGTTATAAAGCCTTGACAGCGAGCCGCTTTCGATTACTGCACGCAGCCTTCCCCCGCCGTCGCGGTAGACCGCCGCATCCGCCTCTATGTCAAGAGTGCGCAGATATCGTATCAGGCGGCGCTCTGCGAGGTGGTCGGCGCCGTTAATGCTACCGAGCTCATCGGCTACTCCGCCGAGAATTTCCGCCATATCTGAATACTGCCCCCACGCAGTATTGCGGCTTTCGCGCAGCTGTGCGGAAAAATGCTTTCTGTAGGCTGCTGCCCGAAGCTCACCGTTTACTGCGGTTACAAATGCCTCGGGAGTGCGGCATTTTTCAACAAATCTGAGCGGAATATCACCTATCTGCAGCATTCCGCGCTTGAGCATAGGCGCCGTTGCATCGTTAAGCGCTGAAAGAGTGTCCATATATTCACTGTTCCAGCAGCGGTTTTTGTCCCTGCAGGTAACGCAGACGGAATCGGCTGCGCGGTCAAACACTCTTGATGGGTCTTCGTCATTATGAGGCTCCTCAACATTGCGCCGCACTATCTCAAAAAGTCCCTCGTAGGCTGAGCTTAAGCCTGCAACGCGCTTTGAAACATAGCGCCGCAAGCCGGATTCACCGCTGCCGCCCGCAATCGGCTGAAGTGTCGCGCCTGCCCTGCTGAGAAATCCCGAGGGAAGAAGCATAAAGATAACCGAGGCGCAGAATACCTCAAGCAATGCATTAATCTGCGGCAGCACTACCCATGTGCATGCAACGGTAACCGCATTTGCAAGAATGAACGAAAGCAGAAACACAAGTCTGCCGTGTCGGTTGAACAAGCCCGACAAAAGTCCCGAAAAGGCATATGCCATAGTGAAAAACGGAAGTCCGCCGCTTGTGAGGTCCATTGCCATTCCGAAAACCGTTCCTATTGCGCAGCCGGTCAGCATACCTCCCCGCAGGGTGCATGTCATAATAGTCAGTATTGCCGCAAATCTGCCGATTGACAGCGCTCCGAAGATTTCAATTTCGGAAAGTGCCATCAGAAACACAGCAACCGTAATAAGTACCGAGCTTGAATGACACAGCTCTGCGGCTTCGGTTGTGCCCTCCTCCTTGTTCAGTGCCTCATTGAAAAAGTAGCAGGCACCGAAGCCGAGCACGGTTTCGAGAAACACAATGGCAACTGTGGGCGCATCACTCAGAATTACCGAAAAGCTCGAAAGAATTCCCGTTGCAAGCGTTACCGCTGCCGTTACCGCAGGTGCAAACATAGTCTTTTGATAAATGCGCGTATCCTGAAACGAGAACGAAATCGTATATACAATCACTATAGCGGCAAGATAGCGCACTCCCCACGAAAGTCCGCCCGAAACTATGTAGCCTATCGCCGCTCCGAAAAGGCAGCACACGCCGTTTAATCCCGCTCCCGCCGCGGCAACTGCCGCAATTCCGAACGGACCTGCCGTAGACAGAACACGCGCCGCTGACAGCACAAAGCCGCTGACAAAATACAGTGCCGCCCATGCCGCAGACAAAACATCCTCGGAATTGCGCTGAGCAACGCTGTCCTCAACTGCGCATCTTAGTGCCGCAATCGAGCCCTTTACATCCATAATATCGCCTCCGTAGTTTACATAAGTTATTATTTATTATACTTATGTAATTCACCGAAGTGCGTCATATGGCGCTGTTGAGAAATGTTTTATCCCGTGGGGAAATATTAGAAAATAAAAAAGCCCGCCTCGGAGCGCTTCCGAGGCGGTGCGGTTTTTATTTAATCATAAAGGTCTCGCCGAAGGGATATGGGTTACCCCTTGTTTCCGTCATCCATTCGATAATGCCTGCCTTATCCGTTGTAACCATTCCCGACATTCTGTCAATGCCAAGCTTTGTCAGTTCGGGGCACATCGGCACAGAGGGGCCTATAACTATCGTTGTTGCGTTCCGGGAAAGCTCTAAGAGTCGCGGCATTGTTTTGTTGATTGCCGCGCTGCCCGTAATTATTACGATATCGCATTCGGGCAGAATGTACTCGCAGGCTGAGTCGGGATAATCATTCTCACGAGGGTCGCGCTCAATTATGTAAACCTCTTTTGCTCCCTTGAGTGCTTCCTTACCAAGCTTAAGATGTCCAATCAGAGCAATCTTTTTGCCCTGAGTTTCTATACCTGCCGTACAGCTTCGGCTGTATTCAATCTTAAGTCCGAGCTTTTCAAGGCGCTCGGGTGAGTTGTAAAACGCGTTGATTACCGCCATGCCCTCGCTTGCCTCGTCAAAATTCCAGCTTAGCGCCGCCTGCGCAGCGATCCTTGCGCTCATTCCGACAAGAGTGTCAAAGCTGCGCTTGATGCTTCTGCATTCAGTGTTCATAGCAATGCCGAAGCTGCCGTTACTCAATTCCGCGCCAACCCACGCTACTCCGCGTACTACTCTTGTTACCGTAAGGCCTTCATCAATGCCGTTTATGAGAATGTCATAATAGTCTTTCATTGCGTTACCTCAATTAATGCTGCTTGCGTAATTATATCAAGCAATGTTATAATTGCGCAAGAGGTGAATTGAATGTATTTCGATACTCATGCGCATTATGACAGCGGTGCGTTTAACGCAGACCGCTTTGAGATACTTGACTCAATGGCTGACGGCAATGTCGGTCTGATTGTAAACCCCGGCTGCGACCTTATAAGCAGCAAGGCAGCTATTGAGCTTGCCGAGCGCTATGACTTTGTATATGCTGCTGTCGGCTGGCACCCCGAGGACATTGACAAGCTGACAGACGAGGCATTCTGTGAGATGTCAAGGCTTGCCGAGCATCATAAGTGCCTTGCAATAGGCGAAATCGGTCTTGACTACTATTGGGACGCAACACACAAGGAAGAACAAAAGGCTCTTTTCCGCCGTCAGATTGAGCTTGCCTTAAGGCTCAACAAGCCCGTAATTATTCACGACCGCGAGGCACACGGCGACAGTATGGAGATTGTGCTCGATTATCCCGGGCTGCGCGGTGTTTTCCATTGCTACTCAGGCAGCGCGGAGATGGCTGCTGAATTACTGAAGCGCGGCTGGTACCTCGGCTTTGACGGACCTATCACTTATAAAAACGCCCGCAAGGCAATCGAGGTGCTTGAGATGTGCCCCATTGACAGAATCGTGATTGAAACCGACAGCCCATATCTCACCCCCGTACCTAACCGCGGCAAGCGCAATGATTCGCGCCAGCTGAAATATGTTGTGGAAAAGATTGCAGAAATAAAAGGTCTGACCGCTGAAGAGGTCGAAATGGCATGCTTCGAAAACGGTAAAAGACTGTATGGATTGGATGTATAAAATGTATAACCCCAAAAAGATACTTGAGGGCGCACCGAATGCGCGCGACCTCGGCGGAATTGAAACCACCGACGGCAGAGTGCTGAAGCACAACCGCCTTATCAGAAGCGGCGGTCTTGCAAGAATTACCGCTGCCGATGTTGAATATCTCAAAGCTGCAGGTCTGAAGACCGTTGTTGACTTCCGCACAAAGGAGGAGCAGCTTAAAAACCCCGATGTTGTTATTGACGGCGTTGAATACATCACCTGCCCGATGCTTGAAAGGAAAACTGACGGAATAACCCGCTCCCGCCCCGAAACCGAGGACGAGGAGGCAATACGCACAATCAAGATGGCGCATCATCTTATGGAAAAGCATACTGACGGCGTAAAACAGATGAGAAGCCTCTACCCTATCCTCGTAACCCTTGAGCATTCACTTCAGCATTACAAGGAGTTTTTTGAAATTCTGCTTAATCACGAGGACGGTGCTCTTCTGTATCACTGCAGTATGGGCAAGGACCGCGTAGGCACCGCAACCGCACTTATTCTCAGCGCGCTCAATGTTCCGCGCGAAAGCATCGTTGCCGACTATATGATTACCCGTGAGCGCTGCGCTCAGGGTACTGAGAAGCTGCTGAAAAACTGCCGCAAATACACCGATGACGAGGCTACGCTCGAGTTCATTTACCGCCTTGACACCGTTCAGGAGGATTTTATCGGCGCAACCTTTGAAACCATTGAGCAGGTTCACGGCGGAATGGACAGGTTCCTGCTTGAGAAAATGGGACTTGACGGCAAGGCAATTGAAAAACTGAAAAAACTATATCTCGAGGATTAAAAAAGCAGCCCAATGGGCTGCTTTTTTAATCCTCAAGTTTTTCTGAGAAGCACTCTATAGGCAGACATTCGGACAGCTCTGTCAGTATAGCGCTCATAGTTCCCGTCTGATAGTCAGGCTCGGGTGCGGAGAAATATTTACTTGCAGGTACATCGAACGAGAGCATAACTCTCACAGAGGTACCCATATTCTCGCCGCGGCTTTCAAGTATTACCGCTCCCTTGTGCAGCTCGGCAATTCCTCGAACAAGCGCAAGTCCCATTCCCGTGCCCTGAAGCCTGGTGAGATTGACCTCGTGTCTGTAGCGGTCAAAGGCAAGGGCAAGCTCCGTCTGCTCAATTCCCGAGCCGTTGTCATCAACCGACAGAATTACATTGCGGTCGGTGCGCAGAAGCGAAACGCTTATTCTGCCGTTCTTTGCACAGTGAATAAGGCTGTTTGACAAAAGATTAAGCAAAAGCTGCTGAATTAATGCACGGTCTGCGATTATATTTATGCTGTCCTCAGAATGGAAGCTTATTCTGATATCAAGTCCACTCGCCATTGAAGAAACTACCGAAACGGTGCTTCTGCAAAGCTCGGCGATGTCAATCGGCTCGGGTCTAAACGGCATTGTACCCTTTGACAGTGCGGCAAAAGCCGTTACATTGTCAACGGCGTGCTTCATTCTGTAATAGCTGCGGTTTAAGGAGCATACATACTCACTGAGCTTTTCGTTGTTATCATTCTCCGCAAGCACCGAAATGCAGGACGATGCAAATTTTACATTCGCAAGCGTTGAACGCAGCTCCGTATGCAGCATATCGTTTGCCTCAACCTCGGGTCTCCCGCTGCTCATCACATAAACTTTGTATCCGTCGTACGATGATACCTTGACCGAGCAGCTTTCCGTGCCGACAAAGCCCGACGCAATAAAGCTGTCAGCCTGCGTGTTGAGAATATGGCTCGGAACAAGCAGCGACACGGGCTTGCCCGTCATATCCCTACCGGCAAGCTTTATCGCAGCCTGATTCATATATGCAATTCGTTCCTTCTTAGAGAGCACAACCGGCTCATTGAGAAGTGAAAACGCTGTGGCAAGAAGTTTGCTGTCCGACATAAGCCATTGCCTTTCATATTGTTGTAATTCCGGTTACTATTTTACCAAAACCGAGCAAAATATACAATAGGTATCCAAAAATGCGGGTCAAAATCAATAATATTTGGGCGTATCATTTATTGATTTTTGTCAATAGTATATGTTACAATCTAAACAAATCACAAGCAATACTTTCCACTAAAAAACCATGGAGGATTTAAAATGATTAAAGTTGCTATTAATGGTTTTGGCCGCATCGGCCGTCTGGCATTCAGAGCTGCTATCGTTTCCGACGATATCGAGGTAGTTGCAATCAACGCACCCGATAAGTCCACCGAGCAGCTTGCTTACACCGTAAAGTATGACTCCGTTCACGGTCGTTTCAACGGCACTGTTGAGGCCACTGAGGACGCTATCATTGTAAACGGCAAGCGCGTTGCTGTTGTCGGCAACCGCAACCCCGCTCTGCTTCCCTGGGGCGAAATGGGCGTTGAGTATGTTCTCGAATGCACCGGCGCATTCCTCACCACTGAGGCTGCACAGGCTCACCTCGATGCAGGCGCACAGGTCGTTGTTCTTTCCGGTCCCTCCAAGGACGACACTCCCATGTTCGTCTGCGGCGTAAACCTCGACAAGTACACTCCCGACATCAAGGTCGTTTCCAACGCATCCTGCACCACCAACTGCCTTGCTCCTCTCGCAAAGGTTATCAACGACAACTTCGGTATTGTTGAAGGTCTCATGACCACCGTTCACGCTGACACCGCTACTCAGGAAGTAGTTGACGGCTTCTCCAAGAAGAATTGGCGTCTCGGCCGCGGCGTTCACGGCAACATCATCCCCACCTCCACCGGCGCTGCAAAGGCTGTCGGCAAGGTTATCCCCGAGCTCAAGGGCAAGCTGACCGGTACCTCCATGCGTATCCCCAGCGCTGATGTTTCCATCGTTGACCTCACCTGCCGCCTCGAGAAGGGCGCAACCTATGATGAAATCTGCGCAGCAGTTAAGGCAGCATCCGAAGGCCCCATGAAGGGCATCATCGAGTATGTTGACGAAGAGGTTGTTTCCTCCGACTTCATCACCGACCCCCACACCAGCATTTTCGATGTCAAGGCAGGCCTCGCACTTAACGATAACTTCGTAAAGCTCATGGCTTGGTACGACAACGAATGGGGCTTCTCCAACAAGATGCTCGACCTCACCCGCCACATCGACTCCGTCCGCAAGGCATAAGTTAACTAAAATCTTATAAAGGAGCAGCTTATTAAAGCTGCTCCTTTTTTGTTATTTGGTCCTATTGACTTGCGATGCATTGCGGCATA
>JAZULF010000149.1:0-1730 GCA_045643645.1 Oscillospiraceae bacterium | reverse complement strand
CAGGATAATATTGACGAGGTTATCCGCATAATCCGCAGCAGCTATGACGATGCAAGACAGAATCTGATGGCTCGCTTCGGACTTGACGAGATTCAGGCTCAGGCAATTCTCGATATGCGCCTGAAGGCTCTGCAGGGTCTTGACCGCGAGAAGCTTGAAAACGAATACAAGGAGCTCGAGGAGCGCATTGCCTACTTCAAGGACCTGCTTGCAGACCCCGAAAAGATTAAGGGCGTGCTCAAGGAAGAGCTTATCGCAATCCGCGACAAGTACGGCGATAAGCGCCGCACCGAAATCCAGGATGTTGAGGACGAGATTGACATCGAGGACCTCATCGAGGAGCAGGATTGTGTCTACACCCTCACCCACAACGGCTACATCAAGCGCCTGCCCGCTTCCGAGTACCGCGCACAGGGCCGCGGCGGCAAGGGCGTTCGCGCAATGGCAACACGCGATGAGGACTATGTCGATACAGTATTCACCGCATCTACCCACGATAACATTCTGTTCTTCACAAACCGCGGCAAGGTCTATGTCCGCAAGGGCTACAGAATTCCCGAGGCAGGCAGAGCGGCACGCGGCTCGAACATCGTAAATATCATTCCCGTTGAGCCGGGCGAAAAGGTCAGCGCAATGATAGCCGCACGCGGTCTTGACGAGGACAGCTTCCTCATGTTCATCACCCGCAACGGCACCATCAAGCGCACCGCACAGTCCGCGTTCAAGAATATCCGCGCAAACGGCATCCGCGCACTCACTCTCGACGAGGGCGACGAGCTTATGACCGTTCTGCAGACCGACGGCGCAAGCCGCATCCTCATCGCAACCCACGGCGGTATGGCAATCTGCTTCGATGAAAACGATGCGCGCGCAATGGGCCGTGACGCAGTCGGCGTACGCGGCATAAGACTGAAGGACGGCGACTTTGTTGTCGGTGCAGGTCTTGCAGCCGAGGGTATGACCCTGCTTTCCATCACCGAAAACGGCTACGGCAAGCGCACCGATGTTGCCGAGTACAGCGTACAGAACCGCGGCGGTATGGGACTTAAAAACTACAACATCACCGACAAGACGGGTTACATCTCCGATGTCAAGGTCGTTTCCGAAAACGATGACCTGCTTGTCATCTCCGATGACGGCACGATTATCCGTATGGATATCGCAAGCATCAGCTGCCTCGGACGCAGCACTCAGGGCGTTCGCGTAATGCGCCTTAACGGCGGTGCAAAGGTAATCTCCATCGCACTGACCGACAAGGAGGAGGAATCTGCGGAAGCAGAGGAAACCGAAGCACCTGCCGCAGAGGAAGCACCCGCAGAAGAATAATAAAAAAACGGCAAGGCGAAGCAATTTCGCCTTGCCGACCGCATATTTTCCGAAAGGGGATTAAGCAATGAACGACAAGAATAAAAAGAAAAACAACTCGCCCGTAGGCGGACTTATTATTGCCGCGATTTTCATCTTCAGCGTAATCGGTGAGGCTGACCCCAGCGCTCTCGGCGTACTGATTTTCCTCGCCATATTCGCAGCAGCAATATTTTTTATTGTCCGCTCCGCAAAAAAGGCGACCAATGCGGCAAAGGGAGACGGAAAGTCAGCGCCCGCGCAGTTTAATCCCGAAGAGATGAAGAAGACTGCAAAGGAAAGCTTCTCCAAGGTTATGACCGAGGCAAAGAAATACGCCGAAACTGCCGACTGCGACGACGACCACGAGCATATTGAACCCGACT
>JAZULF010000148.1:0-3199 GCA_045643645.1 Oscillospiraceae bacterium | reverse complement strand
AGCAACTCCTGCTTCTCGCGTTCGATGTATCCCTCGAATGCGGAACGAGCCGAAATATCAGTAAACGGGTTAGCGGGCATATCTACCGAGCTAAGTCGGATCGTAGCCATGTCGTTCTGTGAGCCAAGGAGTTGCATCAAGGATTTGTCTTCCTAAGACCGCTTGGCCTCCGACTTTCACGCTCAAGCAACTCCTGCTTCTCGCGTTCGATGTATCCCTCGAATGCGGAACGAGCCGAAATATCAGTAAACGGGTTAGCGGGCATATCTACCGAGCTAACATCGTAAACCTTCTTGATTGCTTTAATCGTTCGGAGATATTCGCCCTCTCCGATGGGTTTTATCTCGTCATCTGCAACGGTAAATGCAAATGACATCTGATACACAAGTCCGCTGATAATTGCGTTATGCTCTTGCCTACCTTCTTCGATTGTGCCAAGGTCGGCAGCTGCAAACAAACCGATGTTGTCAACTTCGAGCAGCAGCGTTGGAGCTTTGCCGCGCTTCATCTTGGTACGCGCAAAGCATTTGCCCTCATGGTTGTGCAAAAAAAGAACATCCGACATATCAGCGTTGTCAAATGCCCTCGCGTCAATTTCCTCATAAAATTTTGTGTCACCGTCATCCCACAAAAGGTACGGCTGATTGAAGGTTGTCGCATATCCTTCAACATAGTAATCAGAGTCAATACGCTGTTCAGCTCTGTTCTCTATCATTTCGAGAACCGGCATTGAACGGTATTCACGCTCATTCTTCTTCGGCATCTGCGTTCACTTCCTCCTTTGTCTTTTCGTTTGCGTTGGCATATTCGCCGCGAATAACGCGAACATTTCCACCGTCAACAGCAGGCATATTGAATATTTCTCTCGCGTCATTCAGCGTGATGATGCCGCGGTCAATAAGCTGAGTTGCGATGTTCAACTTCTCGTCATTGCTCGCATACTGCAATCTGTTAGCTGAGAAAATTATCTCGTTGCCAAACGCACGCTCGCGCTCGGTAAATGTCATGTTAGTCATAACAAGCGAAAGCTGAATTGCAATAGGCTCAACTACCGATTCATAGAATGCCGCCCACTCGCTTGAGTTGTATTTGCTTTGCAGGATGCTTTCATTTACGCCGAAATAGTTATAAACATTGCGGTTAATCAAATCCATCTGCTCGGCATCAACCATATACGGCTTGCTTTCAATCTGCTTGACTTCGGAATACTTCGGGTCATACATCAGCACGCCGCCGTTGTTTTGAGCCGTCAAGTTATTAGCAATGAAACGCTTGCGCTCTTTTTCGATGTCATCGGGTTTAAGCGTTTGCGCGAGTTTCGCCATAAAACGCAGTGTTGCGGAAGATTTAACGCCCTCGACAATGCCCTCGTCAACAGTTGATAGCATCTGCAATGTCGGCATCAGTGCGGAGTTACTCTCTCCGAAAATGTCATCCTTATACTGCATTTGGTTGAGCAAACCGACCTTTTCAAGCTCCATAACCGCGCTCGTTCCGTTGCGAAATGTGTAACGGACATAGACAGTTCCCTTGTTGTCGGTTACAAGTTTGCATTCATTCGGCAACACGGGGAAATAACCAACCACTTTTGAAAATGTCGGGTCATACAACGGAATAATAAAAGCATTGTTCTGCGTAAGCAGAATTGTTACAAGCCGATAAATAAATTTCGTTGTGTCCATAAATGGATTCGGCTGCGTTTGGAGTCTTTTCTGAAGTTCGGGATTCGATGCGCCCAATACTTCCGGCTTCAGTTTCGCGCAATGTTTCGCAATCGTGTGGATTGCCGCGCGTGTCTGCGCCATTTCGTACAAACCGCCATTGTAATTCGTAAAAATCGGCTGATATGCCGTTAAGGTCTGAAAGTATTGCGACACTTGCTGTTCGGTTTTCTTCGGGAACAGCATTTCTCTAAGCCCCAATTTATCACCCTCATTCATTCAAATTTATATACTCATCCTTTTTGTCACAAAGGACTTTGTACGCGTCAAGCAAAGACATAAAACCGTCAATTCTTTTGCGTGCATCAAGGCTTTTAACAGGTTGAATGTTGCCGTTGATGTCCGCTTTTGCGTTCGTGTTAAGGAAGCAGAATTTATCCACAGGATTGTTGTTGTAAATGATGTGGTGCGCATCAAATTCCGCTTTTAAGTCCTTCATTGGTTGCGACAGCGTAATTGTACCCTGCCTTATCGGTATCATTGCACGCTCACCAAATTCAGCCTTAAATTCACGCAGCAAACTGTCATCTATATGCCACGGGTCATATCCGATATAGAGAGTGTACAAATCATCTTCCTCGCGCAGTTCCTTAAACCATTCAAGGAACACACGCTTATCGCATTTGTTGCCCTCACAAGTCCGCATATAACCCTGCTTAACCCACAAATCATACGGCGCATTATCTCGTTCTCTGCGCCTGCCCGTTTTGCCCGTTAATGAAAGCACGCTTTCAGGTATCCAATACATTGACTTAACATATATATTCGGGTCATTCGGGCGCATCATTATCGCTTTCGCGCTGTTCAAGTCTGTTGTATCAGCTGCATCAAAGCCGCCAATACAATAGTCGAATTTAATATCAAATGCTTCCTCGTTGTTGAGTTCTTCCCATTTGAGGAAAGCACTTTCGCTGTTTTGCTTTAGGTTAAAATCTTTCGTGAGCAATGTCGGCTTGAATGACGGGTCATCTTTTGCCTTTTGCACGCACTCACGCAAAAACTCGATGCTTTTTATCGCACCGAGTCCAGGATTTGCTTTTATATATGCATCTTCGTCAAGCCATTCGCTTTCGTCATCAAGCTCATAAATCCACGGCAAAAAACGCGGATTATCATTCTTGCCGTCAAGAACACCGCAGGCGTATTCGTATTGGTCATCAAAGATGTTGCCACGCACAAATCCATTTGTGGTGATGCACACAAGCAACGGCTGCACTCTTGCCGACATACCTTGATAAAGCAGGTCGAATACATCGCGGTTTTTAAGTGCTGCGAGCTCGTCAATGACGGCGCAATGAATATCCAAGCCGTCTAAATGGTTCGTTTCAGATGCGAGCGCCTTGATAAAGCCAAGATTGGGCGAGAAATAAAGGTCAACAGCTCGCTTCTTAATGTGCTTTGCCAATAGCGGCGACTTCTGCACCATCTTGTGGCAAGCAGCAAATGTTATCTTCGCCTGGTCTAATGCAGTTGCCGCT
>JAZULF010000147.1:0-3343 GCA_045643645.1 Oscillospiraceae bacterium | reverse complement strand
TAGAAAATGAGAATGCCGACAATGTCGGGCAGACCGAACCATGCGCGGAATACCGCAGCGGCACCCGTAAGGAAGGCGCTGACATTTACGATGACCGAAATGCCCAAAAGTATGAACGCCGTCCAGGTGAAGATGGTCTTGATTTTGCCCGAGAACAGCTCGGCGTCGAAGCACTTTACAAACTGTGCGCCGTTGTTGTTGTAGGAAAGCTCGGCAATGACGAGGTGCAGCACAAGTGCAACCGCGTAGCCGAACAGCAGTATCCATATCATCTCACGGAAGCTGTTGTGTGCGGCAAGGTAGGGAACGGAGAGTATGCCCGCGCCGACACCGTGTCCGACGATTATGCTTGCTGCCTCAAAGAAGGTCAGCTCGGATTCGCCCTTGATGTTTGGCATATAAATTACCCTTTCAAGTCATATTTTTGATACCGATATTCTATCATACGGGCAGAATAATGGCAATATTGAGAAAAAAAGATGATATCTGCTTATTTACATATTCTATTTGATGTATTATAATGCTTTTTGCTAAAAAAGCATTGAAATAAAAGCATTTTTTTACATAAAGGGATAAAGTGTAATGTCAAAAACATTGGAACAGATGAACAGGCAGAAGCTGCTCAGAGTCATATGCCTTGTAATAGCCGATATCGTGCTGATAAACCTTGCCGCATTTATGGCTTTGTTTGTCCGCTTTGAGTTCAGCTTCGGCGCACTGCTGAATTCGGGATTTCTCAGCACGCTGCTGTCCTATGTGATTGTCAATACTGTCGGCACGATAATCATATTCAGCCTTATGAAGCTGTACAGCAGCCTGTGGGAGTTTGCAAGCACTCCCGAGCTTGCGAGAGTGTTTGCCGCATCTGTTATTGCGGCAATTGTGTGCTATGTCGGTATGCGCATAACAAAGAGATTTGTTCCGCGCAGCTTCCCGCTTCTGTACGCAGGCTTCCTTACCGCATTCTGCGGTCTGCTGCGCCTTGTCTACCGCGATATTCGCAGGATGAAGGCACGCTCACGCAGAGGCGAAAGAAAGCGCACGATGCTCATAGGCGGCGGTCAGGCAGGCTCTATGGTGCTGCGTGAGTTCCAGCAGAGCTCCAACTCCGAAAATAAGGTCGTCTGCATAATCGATGACGATGCCTCTAAG
Organism: Oscillospiraceae bacterium; assembly: GCA_045643645.1. GTDB lineage: Bacteria > Bacillota > Clostridia > Oscillospirales > Oscillospiraceae > F23-B02. The sequence goes on along the minus strand of JAZULF010000147.1, from coordinate 2,191 downwards.
CACGGCAGTCTCCTGCGCGGCGTCAAGATTGTCGGCGGACGCGACGATATAGTAAGAATGGCCGAAAAGTACGAGGTTGAGGAGATAATCCTTGCAATCCCGTCTGTCAGCCGCAAGGAAAAGCTGCAGATTCTCGATATCTGCCATATGACCGGCTGCAACCTTCGCGCACTGCCCGGCATTTATCAGCTTGCAAACGGCGAGGTAAGCATTCAGAAAATCCGCGAGGTCGATATTGAGGACCTCCTCGGTCGTGATATTGTCAAGATAGACCTTGAAGAGGTCGGCTCGTATATCAGGGACAAGGTAGTCCTCGTTACGGGCGGCGGCGGCAGCATCGGCAGCGAGCTGTGCCGTCAGGCAGCCGACCTGCACCCCAAGCAGCTTATCATTTTCGATATCTACGAGAACAATGCCTATGATGTTCAGATGGAGCTCAAGCGCACCCATCCCAACCTTGACCTCAAGGTGCTCATCGGCTCTGTCCGCGATGAAACAAGAGTAAACAACATCTTCGAAAAGTACCACCCCGACCTTGTTTGCCATGCAGCAGCGCATAAGCATGTTCCGCTTATGGAGGATTCACCCTTCGAGGCAATCAAGAACAATGTCTTCGGTACCTACAATGTCGCCCGCGCGGCAGATCGCTTCGGTACAAGCAGATTTATCCTCATCTCCACCGACAAGGCGGTTAACCCCACCAATGTTATGGGCGCATCAAAGCGCATCTGCGAGATGGTAATTCAGATGGTCAACGAGCACTCAAAGACCGAGTTTGTTGCCGTTCGCTTCGGCAATGTACTCGGCTCGGCAGGCAGCGTCATTCCTCTGTTCCGCAAGCAGATTAAGGCAGGCGGTCCCGTAACTGTTACGGATAAGGATGTTATCCGCTACTTTATGACCATACCCGAGGCAGTGCAGCTTATCTTCCAGGCAGGCGCATACGCAAAGGGCGGCGAGATTTTCGTTCTCGATATGGGTGAGCCCGTCAGAATAGATGACCTTGCACGCAATATGATAAGACTTTCCGGCTTTGAGCCCGATGTTGATATCGAGGTCAAGTACACCGGACTCCGCCCCGGCGAGAAGCTCTATGAGGAGCTGCTGCTGTCGGGTGAGGGTCTGCAGAAGACAAACAACGACCTTATTTACATCGGTCACGAAATCGATTTCGATAAGGCAAAGTTTGAGGAAGACCTTATGGAAATCAAGGCCATCAGCGAAAAAGAAGAGCTCGAGCTGCGCGATAAGATTGCGGATATCGTTCCAACCTATCACATTCCCGAGCATCAGAAAATCGGCGTATAAGTAACGAATTAAAAAACGGCAGTTGATAAGAATCAACTGCCGTTTTTCAGCTTTCCATCTGCTTGCCGAGGAAGGATGCTACTGTCTGAGCGAGCTTGTATTCGATATCGGTGCAGGGGGGAGCGCTGCGCGGTGTTACGAAAAGCACGCAGCCCATAATGTCGCCCTCGGATATTACGGGTGCGGCAACGGAAACGCAGTATTTCTCGTCGTTGTCGGATACGGGTGTGCTGCTGCCGCCGTCCTGACGGTAGGTGCCGCGCCCCTCCATAATCCGCTCGAGCTCGGCGGATATACGCTTATCCATGAGTTCGCGGCGCGCACCGCCCGCAACTGCGATAATAGTGTCGCGGTCGCATACTGCGGCAATCGCATCGGTCGACTTGTGCAGGCTGTCGCAAATCTGCGCTGCAAAGTCGGACAGCTCACCGATGGGTGAGTACTTCTTGAAGATAACCTCGCCGTCCTTGTTGGTGAATATCTCGAGCGGGTCACCGCCGCTGATGTCATGGAACAAATTACTAGACATTTTGGGCTCAACTGTATCAATTTTGAACATTTTTGACGGCTTGTGTACGGCACTTTGAACTATTGCCTCTGCTACTAGATTTATCGGGTCAAAGGACATGATTTCGGCTCCCGTACGGAGAATTCCATCGATGTCTGCACGAAGGGCTACCTCAATCCTGTCTTCATAGACGGTGATGTGATCGAGTATCTGAGCAAGGTCCTCGCGCTCAAGTGAGTCACGACCTAATATCTCATCAAAAACGGCGCAGACCCTAATGGATACTCCCTTAGCTCTAACTGCGAGCGACTTGTTGCCTTCACTCATGAGGATTTGATTTTTGACTCCCTCAATACGGTTTACAAGTTCAGACTC
>JAZULF010000146.1:0-4897 GCA_045643645.1 Oscillospiraceae bacterium | reverse complement strand
CGGTGGACAGCTTTGCGCGCGACTTTGAGTCGATGACGGGCGTTGCGCCGCTCACGCTTTATTCGCGCGATTTTACCTTTTATCCGACTCTGGCGGCCTCAAGGCAGGCTGAACAGTCCCGTATTGCCGCCTTAGACGCTCTGTGTCGGGGAAATGTGCCCGTAACCGTGTCTACGGTCTCGGCAATGCTTCAGCGCGCCGTACCGCCCGAGACGCTTGAAAAAGCGGGATTTGAAATTTCAGACGGCGGCGAGTATCCGCCCGATGAAATCGAGCGCGCGCTTTTGCGCTGCGGCTATACACGAACCGAGCAGGTCGAGGGCGCAGGTCAGTACGCGCGCCGCGGCGGTATTCTTGATTTCTTCTCGCCCATGTACCCCGAACCCGTAAGAATTGAATTCTGGGGCGACGATATCGACTCAATGGGCTTTTTCGATGTCCACACCCAGCGCAGAACGGAAGCAATAGAAGGCTGCCGCGTTCTGCCTGCTGCGGAGTCGCTTACATCACTTGCAACAGGCGGTGTTGAAAACTTTTTCGGCACGGTTGAGGCGCTCATTGAAAAATGCGCAAGACGCAAAAATTCCGAGCAGCTTCGCGCCCTTGAGGAAACTCTGCGGCAGGATATTGAAAAGCTGCGCGCGGATATAAAGCTCGAGGACCTTGACCGCTATATGCCGCTGCTGTACGCGCCTGCCTACGGAATGGATTACATTCCCTTTGATGCCTTTGTAATGCTCGACCAGCCTCCGCGCTGCGCCGACAGGGCAAAGGGATTTATCAAGCAGCTAAATGACGATATAAGTGCGCTGAATAAAAAGGGCATGGTCGCAATGACATCGGAGAGCTTCCGCATATCATGGGATGAGCTGTGCCGCAGGCTTGAGGACTTCCCCGTCTATATGGCAGATGCCTTCACTGTCGGAAGATACCCCCTCGAGCCGAAAACCGTTGTCAGCATTCCCGCAAAGCAGCTTCCCTCCTACGCAGGCTCTGTCAAGACCGCGTCAGAGGATGTCGGGGTTTATCTCAAGCAGAACTACCGCGTTGTTGTGCTTGCGGGCGATAAGCGCAGGGCAGAGGTTTTGCAGAGCTTCTTCAAGGATAACGGCATCAGGGCAATGCTTTACGAAAAGCTCGAAAGGCTGCCCGGGTGCGGCGAGTGCTGCATAAGTATAGGCGCGATGAGCGCAGGCATTGAGTATCCTAACTTAAAGCTTGCGATTATAACCGATTCGCAGCTTCTGCGTGTGCGCGAGCACAAGGCGCGCAAAAGCAAAAAAACGCCCACCAATCAGCAGCGCATAAATTCCTACGCCGACCTTTCGGCAGGTGACTATGTTGTTCACGAGGTGCATGGCATAGGCCGCTTTGCAGGCATCCACAAGATGAAGGTCGACGGCTTTGAAAAGGACTATATAAAAATCTGCTACGCAGGCTCGGACACCCTGTATGTCCCCGCAACGCAGCTTGATATGGTGACGAAGTATCTCGGAGCGGGTGAGGACGCAAAGGTAAAGCTGTCGAAAATGGGCGGTGCCGAGTGGACAAAAACACGCTCACGAGCAAAGGCGGCAACGAAAAAGCTCGCAAAGGAGCTTATTGCTCTATACGCCGAGCGCGCTCGAGTGCCGGGTCACGCATTCGCTGAGGATAGCGCGTGGCAGCGCGAGTTTGAGGATAATTTCGGCTACACCGAAACCGATGACCAGCTTCGCTGTATAAACGAGATTAAGGCGGATATGGAGTCGTCCGTGCCTATGGACAGACTTCTTTGCGGCGATGTCGGCTACGGCAAAACCGAGGTTGCCCTTCGTGCCGTTATGAAGTGCATTCTCGATAACAAGCAGGCGGCAATACTCGTTCCGACAACTGTACTTGCGCAGCAGCATTATCAGACCGCCGTTCAGCGATTTTTCGGCTTTCCCGTTGAGGTTGAGGTTTTAAGCCGCTTCCGCACTCCCGCTCAGATTACGAAAACCCTGCAGAATATCCGCAGCGGCAAGTGCGACCTTGTAATCGGCACGCACAGACTGCTGCAAAAGGATGTGCAGTTTAAGAATTTGGGACTTCTCATTGTCGATGAGGAGCAGCGCTTCGGCGTTTCCCACAAGGAGCATATTAAGGAAATGTCGCGCGGTGTCGATGTGCTGACGCTTTCGGCAACGCCCATTCCGCGCACGCTCAATATGGCGCTTTCGGGCATTCGCGATATGTCCTCCATCGATGAGCCGCCGCAGGACCGCCTGCCCGTGCAGACCTTTGTCATGGAGCATGACTGGTCGGTGCTGTGCGATGCCATAAACCGCGAAATTCAGCGCGGCGGTCAGGTGTATTATCTGCATAACCGCATTGACAACATCGAGCGCACCGCGGTGAAGATACGCGAGATGCTCGGCGGCGAGGTTACCGTCGGCGTTGCACACGGTCAGATGGATAAGGAACAGCTTGCCTCCGTCATGGAGGAGGTTGCCGAGGGCAAGGTGCAGGTGCTTGTCTGCACAACGATAATCGAAACGGGCATCGATATTCCGAATGTCAACACGCTGATTATCGAGGATGCCGACAGAATGGGACTTGCTCAGCTGCATCAGATTCGCGGCAGAGTAGGCCGCTCAACGCGCAGAGCCTCGGCTTATCTCACCTTCCGTCAGGATAAGGTGCTGACCGAGGTTGCGGAAAAGAGATTAACCGCAATACGCGAGTTTGCCGAATTCGGCTCAGGCTTCAAGATTGCGATGCGCGACCTTGAGATACGCGGAGCGGGTAATCTTCTCGGCGCCGAGCAATCGGGACATATGATTGATGTCGGCTACGATATGTATATGAAGCTGCTTAATGAAGCCGTTCTCGTTGAGCGCGGCATAAAGCCCGAGCATCGCGCGGATTGCTCGGCTGACCTTGCCGTTGCGGCGAACATTCCCGAGTGCTACATATCCTCTGCCGAGCAGAGAATGGATATCTACCGCCGCATCGCGCTTATACGCACCGAGGAGGAGGCAGACGACCTCACCGATGAGATTATAGACCGCTTCGGAGACCCCCCTGCAAGCGTCAATGCGCTTATCCATGTCGCGCTTTTGCGCGGTGAGGCAGGTAAGGCGGGCATCAGCGATATCTCGCAGAAAAGCGGAACGCTGCGCTTTACGCTCACCGATTTCGATATGGAAAAGGTGTCGCTTCTGTATGCAAGGCCCGAGTATAAGGGTAAGCTAAAGGTTGAAGCAGGCTCGCAGCCCTGCGTAAGTCTGAAAATCCAGTCGAAGCAGCGCACAATTGACGAGGCAAGGCGCTTTGTCGCCGCGTGGGCATCGGCAAGTACACAATAAATTAACATTTGCGGTACTGGACTATTGGTACGGCTTGTATTAAAATGAAAAACATCCAAATTGAACGGAGAAAACGAAATGAAGAAATTTGTGGCAATCGCACTCGTGCTTGTTCTGGCACTCGGCTGCCTTGCAGGCTGCTCAACTCCCAAGGAGGACACGGTTATGTCTGTTGAGAACACCAATGTAAGCTGGGACGAGTATATGTACTATCTCGGCGAGGCTGTCTACAACCTCACCAACTACTATCAGTCCGCAACCGGCGGCGGTGTCGACTGGAGCGGCACCTGCATTTACGATAAGAGCCTTACCAACGCCGAATGGTGCGTAAGAGAAGCTCTCTACACCGCGGCACAGAGCTGCATCATCATGAGCAAGGGCAGAAGCATGAACTGCGAGATTACCGACGAGCAGCTTCAGAATATCGATACCAACATCGAAACCATCAAGGCAAACTACGAAACCGAGGACGAGCTCAATGAAGCTCTCAAGGCACAGTGCCTGACCATGGATGCTTTCAAGAGCATCAATGTTGTAAACTACACCCTCAGCAACATCTTTGCCGAGCTCTACGGCGAAAACGGCGATAAGGTCAGCGATGAAACCTTCAAGAAGTATGTTGAGGAAAACGGTTATATGACCAGCGCCCACATCCTGTTCAAGACCACCGAGGATGTTGAAGGCGAGGACGGCAATGTAACCACTCAGCCTCTCTCCGACGAGGCAAAGGCAGAGAAAAAGGCTCAGGCAGAAAAGCTCTGCGCAGAGCTCAAGGCAATCAGCAACAAGGAAGAGCGCGCTGAAAAGTTCCTGTCCGTAATGCAGGAAAAGAGCGAGGACCCCGGCAAGACCAGCTACCCCAACGGCTACTGCTTCACCGAGGGCACCATGGTTGAGGTTTACACCGACACCACCAAGGCGCTCGCCGATTACGAGATTTCCGATGTTGTTGAGTCAAGCTACGGCTACCACATCATCATGCGCCTGCCCACCACCGCAAGCGACATCGATGCAAGCAACCAGTACGGCTACACTCTCGGTCAGATGGCAGCATCCTTCGACTTTGACGATGTAATGAAGACATGGGATGTAAGCGGCAACGCAAAGTTCAACAAGGATTACGAGAACTTCGACTTCACCCAGTTCTTCGACAAGGACGGCTTCCACTACACCACCTTCGCTGAGTACAGCGCAAAGTAAGCTGAGAAAAGCAAAACCCGATGAGGTTAATCCTCATCGGGTTTTTTTGTTTATTCGTTTGTGTTATCGTCTTTTTCCTGCTTGTCCTTTTCTTCTTCGCCTTTGCTTTTTTTAAGGAATACAGTGCCTAAGCACAGATTTGCAGAGCCGATGCAAAGCCACATAGTACCGAGACCCGAGCTATCCGAGCAAAACCACACGATTGAACAGATATAGCACGCAACGGCTATGAGATAATAAACGATAGAGATGTTCTGGTATTTCTTCATTTTACTGCCCCCCTTATTAATCAGCCCTCGGATTTGACGAGCGGGAGGGAAACAGACTGCTCGCCTGCGCTTTCGCCCATCTTGTAGGTGACCTTCAGC
>JAZULF010000145.1:0-1825 GCA_045643645.1 Oscillospiraceae bacterium | reverse complement strand
TCAAAGCGGTAGCCCTGAATTCTGTCCTGATTAAAGACCTTGTCATCTCCGTCGGAAACGAAGGCAATGCGGCGGTAACCGTTTTTAACAAGATGCTTTACGGCAGCAGCACCTGCCTGAGTGTTGTTTATATCCACCCAGTCAGACTCAAGTCCTATGTCCTCGGGGCGACCGAGAATTACGCGGGGAAACTGCAATTCCTCCAGCTTCTGCAAAAGCCCCTCGTTTACGATGGACTGCGGAAACACAATGCCGTCAATTCTCTTGCCGGCAACAAGGCGCTCGATGCCCTCTGTTCCGCCAAATGTTGCAGAGCCGTTGGCAACCATGAGGTTGTAGCCGCTGCGATGTGCGGCGGTTTCAATGCCGAACACCGTCTTATTAAAGAAGTTATTGGAGTAATCGGACGCATTGTCAACATCGATTACCAGCGCAATAGCGTGAGGACTGCCGCTGGCAAAGCTCCGTGCAAAATCATTAGGCACATATTTCAGTTCCTCCATAGCTGCATAAATACGCTGCTTGGTTTCCTCTGAAATCACGCCTTTATCATTAAGCACTCTTGATACAGTTGAGTGTGATACTCCCGCAAGGCGGGCAACATCTTTTATTGTAGCTGCCATATTCCCTCCACGCACACGGTTTACTTTTTTGCGAAAAATCACAAAAATCTTTTGCCGAAAACGAGCTTGTTTTGTGATAAACCTTGATATTTTCGAAATTTTGTGCTATTTTACTTTATGCAACCGTGTGCATAAGCTAAAAATATCATATCTTTAGGGCAAAGTCAACAAAGTTCTATTTTGCGTCAGTTGAAAATTTGCGGCTTATGTATTGTGCAAACTGACGATAGCAGTATCCATTTCCGCCGATAGTCATCACTCCACTTATTGATTACTATCGGTCAGAAAAAGGAGGAAAACCCGCTTGACCTGCGGTGCGGCAGTGTGGAGACCTGTCGTAATGCGTGCTGCAAAAGCAGGCGCGAGACCGTTTTTGCGGAGGCAAAGCGGTTACGGTCAATTACTATGGCAGAAGTAAAACTCGTTAACCTTAAGAAAGTCTACCCCAACACAGAAAAGAAAAAGAAGCCCAAGAAGGGCGAGGAAGAAAAGAAGATTAATCTTCAGATTACCGATGAGGGCGTAGTTGCCGTTCAGGAGTTTAACCTCGATATCAAGGACCAGGAGTTTATCGTTCTTGTAGGACCCTCAGGCTGCGGCAAGTCCACCACCCTGCGTATGATTGCAGGTCTTGAGGAAATCTCAAGCGGCGAACTTTACATAGGCGACAAGCTTATGAACGATGTTGAGCCCAAGGACCGCGACATCGCAATGGTATTCCAGAACTATGCGCTGTATCCTCATATGACCGTGTATGAGAACATGGCATTCTCTCTTAAACTTAAAAAGACTCCTAAAGATATCATCGACCAGAAGGTACGCGAGGCAGCGGAGATACTCGACATTACCCAGTACCTCGACCGCAAGCCCAAGGCACTGTCAGGCGGTCAGCGTCAGCGTGTTGCAATAGGTCGCGCAATCGTGCGCGCACCGCAGGTTATGCTCATGGACGAGCCGCTTTCAAACCTTGACGCAAAGCTGCGTAACGAGATGCGCGCAGAGATAATAAAGCTGCGTCAGCGCATCAACACCACCTTTGTGTATGTTACCCATGACCAGACTGAAGCAATGACTCTCGGTGACCGCATAGTCATCATGAAGGACGGCTTTATTCAGCAGATAGGTACTCCTCAGGAGGTCTTTGACCACCCCGCAAATCTGTGCGTCGCAGGCTTTATCGGCACACCGCAGATGAACTTCTT
>JAZULF010000144.1:0-2848 GCA_045643645.1 Oscillospiraceae bacterium | reverse complement strand
ATATTGAGCAGGACTTCGGTCTTAAGGTGCGGCTTGACAGCGGAGAAATCCGTGTGCTTCGCAGCGGCGAGGTTTCAGTTAAGCCGAGTTATAAAGAATAAGCAAAAGAGCGGTTGTCAACAACCGCTCTTTTTAACTATCCGCAGGTCCCCTGCATAGTATGAACTAACCGGGGTGAACTGCTTTGGAATATGTACTTATAACGGCGGCGGGGATTGCGCTGTGCAGCTTCGTCGGCGCCGTAATCGGATTTTTATTTGAGAACATCCCGCCCGAGGTTGAGGATTCGCTGTCGGGCGCGGCGGCAGGCATTATGCTGTGCGCGGCGGTGCTGGGACTTGTTGCGCCTGCCGTTGAATTTTCTGGTGATAAGGGCGCGTGGCTGCCGACGGTGGGTATTTTCTGCGGCGCGCTTTTTCTGACCTGCATTAATCTTATTGGTCCGAGGCTTACGGACAAAATCGGTATGAGGGAGGGCGACAGCGCAAGCCGTAACCGCGCGCTTCTTTTTGTTATGGCGATTGCCATACACCACTTTCCCGAGGGCATTGCCGCAGGTGTCAGCTTCGGCACGGGCGACCTAAGCGATGCGATAACGGTTACAACGGGCATTGCCTTTCAGAATATACCCGAGGGTATGATAATCATTCCGCCGCTGCTGAAGGCGGGCACGGGCAGACGCCGCGCGGCAGTTATTGCCGTAATAAGCGGTCTTGTCGAGGTCATCGGCGTGTTCTTCGGCTACTTTGCAATCACGCTTTCAACCGCGATTCTGCCCTTTGCGCTTGCGTTTGCCGCAGGCACGATGCTGTATGTAATCGTTGACGATATGGTGCCGCAGACGCATATACGCGGCAGCGGCAGACTTTCGACCTATGCGATGCTTTGCGGCTTCTGCCTGATGCTTGCGGTGGGATATTTCGTAGGATGATAAAAAACGGCAGTCCTTTCGGACTGCCGTTTAGCGTTTGCCTTACTTAATCATATCCTCGAACTTCTTGATAAGTCCGTTTGCAAGCTCGGAAATGCCTTCGATTGCGATTTCAGGCTCGCGGCGGGTGGTGCGTGCGTAAACCTCTTCGCTCATCTTGGTGGAGTATACCGCAAGCTGCAGGCGGGTGCATTCCATTGCGTGCTTTGCATAGAAAACAGCAGCGGCGCACAGCTCGGCGGTGCAGGGGCATACCTTGTCGGCAACGGTGTCTATAACCTCAACAAGACGGACTGCGGAATAGAGAACCTCATCAACAATGATGCATGCGGTGCGGTAGCCGCCCTCAATCTCGTGGATGGGTGCATCGGTGGCAAGGCGCTTTTCAAGAGGAATGCGTGCCTTGTTTTCCTCGTCGATAAGGTGGATAAAGTAGCCGCGCAGTGTTTCGAGGTCGCCCTCCGCCTTCTTCATAGCCTCATCCTCGGAGGCGGTCTTTCTTACTGCTCTGAGTGCGAGTGCGGCTGCGGTTGCGGCGGCGTCTGCGGCAACATTGCCGAGGCTGAATTTGGTTTCGGGGTTGGCAACTGCAAGAGAGAAGTTCTTGAGAGTCTTGTCGGCATAGAACTCAGTCTTGAGGTCGGAAATGTCGATTTTCTGTGCCATGGTATTTGAATCCTTTCTGTGTCAAATTGACAAGTTGAAGGCTTGCCTGTATAATCTGTTGTGTTTATTTTATAACATTTTGTGCGCATTATCAAGTGCGTTTGCAACGGGAGAAAAAACTTATGAAAATTCTTGTATGCGGAGATATAAATGCGGGCAAGTCGACGCTTATCGAAAAGCTGCTGCGCGATATGGACGAGAAGCCGCGCGGCTATATCACGGTGCGTATGCCCGCGGTTGACGGCGTTGCGAAGGTTTATCTGTACGATATCGCAAACCCGCCCGAGAGAATTGAGGATGCGGCGGTTATTATCAGCATTGCCGAGGGCAAGCGCGAGCGTCACCCCGAAATCCTCGAGGAGTTGGGTGTGAAGTACCTAAGCAATATCCCCGAGGGCAGCGTAGTTGTGCTTGACGAGATAGGCACGCTTGAATCCGCCTGCCCCGGGTTTCAGCGCGAGGTAATGCGAATTTTAAGCGGTAACTACACCGTTCTTGCCTCGGTCAAGGCACAGAATACGGAGTTTCTCAGAGCCGTCAGAAAGCATCCTGACTGCGAGCTGTATATTATCACTCCAGATAACCGCGACAGCCTCTACGGGCAGCTGAAGGACGAATACGGAATATAAAAAAAGCACCTCACCTGAGGTGCTTTTTTTATATTCGGTTATACGCTTATGTTTGTCGTTTTTACGGTGTTCCGCATAGTCTGCACCCTTTCGGTTTCGCTTTCGCTCAACCACCTTCCCTCAAGGGAAGGCTTTGTCTGACTTTGTACTGCACCGATAGGTTGACGGTCAGTCTTAACTCTACCACGCACTCACCGGTCGGGTTATGGCAAAAACGATTACCCAACGCGATGCATCGGAATCAAAAATCGGCGTTGCCGGTGGTGCGGGGGTGAAGCTCAACATCGCGGATGTTGCTTACGCCGGTGAGGTACATTACCATGCGCTCGAAGCCGAGACCGAAGCCTGCGTGGCGGCAGCTGCCGTAGCGGCGCAGGTCGAGATACCACCAGTAATCCTCGGCGTTGAGTCCGAGCTCGTCGAGGCGTGCGGTCAGAACATCAAGGCGCTCCTCGCGCTGAGAGCCGCCGATAATCTCGCCGATGCCGGGAACGAGGCAATCAGCAGCTGCGTCGGTCTTTTTGTCGTCGTTCAGGCGCATGTAGAATGCCTTGATTTCCTTGGGGTAATCGGTAACGAAAATGGGCTTCTTGAATACCTTTTCGGTGAGGTAGCGCTCGTG
>JAZULF010000143.1:0-2013 GCA_045643645.1 Oscillospiraceae bacterium | reverse complement strand
AGAAATTGAAAAGCTGCTGAAAGCCTGAGAATTTCATAAAAACAGCGGTGAGGATTTCCTCACCGCTGTTCTTTTTGCCACACAACGCAGCCATTTATTACCGTTGCAACGGCGCAGGAGTCAATTTCCAGGGGACTGCCGTCGTAGATGGCAATATCGGCATCCTTGCCGACCTCAAGTGTTCCGAGTCTGTGGTCAACGCGGCAGATGCGCGCGGCGTTTATCGTTATTGCCTTGAGCGCCTCATATTTGCCGAGGCCCTCCTTTGCGGCTAATGCGGCGCACAAGGGCAGATACTGAATTCGGGAAACAGGGTGGTCGGTTGTAAGCGCAACGAGAACACCCGCACGATGCAGTATTCCCGCGGTCTTGAAGTCAGAGTGGCACACCTCGTTTTTGCTGCGCGAGGCAAGTGACGGACCGACAATTGCGGGGAAACCAGCAGCCGCAATCTGTTCGGGAATGAGATGCCCCTCGGTGCAGTGGTCAAGCGTCAGACCGAGTCCGAATTCCTCGGCAATGCGGATTGCGGTGAAAATATCATCGGTGCGGTGTACATGTGCCTTCAGCGGAATTCTGCCCTCAAAAAGCTCGCGGTAGCACTCTGTTTCAAATTCCGCAGGCCCTGCGTTGCCGTTTTTTTCGTCATCGAAATACTGCCTTGCGATGAAAAGCTCCTCGCGGATAAGCGAGGCAATGCCCATTCTCGTAATCGGCATATTGCCGTTAGTGCCGTAGCAGACCTTGGGATTTTCACCGAAGGCAATTTTGATTGCGGCAGGGGCGAGGACAATCATATCATCAACGCGGCGTCCGTCGGTTTTGATGAAAGCAAACTGACCGCCGATTGCGTTTGAGCTTCCCGGCCCGACCATAGCGCCCGTAATGCCGACGGACAGCGCATTGTGAAAGGCGCTGTCCATGGGATTTATCGCATCAATGGCGCGCATGCAGGCGGTTACGGGGTTCGTGCTTTCGTTGCAGTCATCACCCTGCCTGCCGGATTTTTCCTCGGAAATACCGATGTGGCTGTGCGCATCGATAAAGCCGGGAAAAACCTGCATACCCTTTGCGTCGATAACCTGCATATCCGGCGATTCGTTGATATGCTTGGCAAGCTGAACGATTTTGCCGTTTTCCGCGAGCAAATCAGCCTTTACCGGCTCATCCTTGAGCATTGTGTTTAATGTACCGTTTTTAATTAGCAGCATAGTTTTTACCTCGAAAATTATTTGACATGTATATCTTTTGCGATAATGTGGCAAGCTATTCATGCATTAAAATGCAATTAATTTTGGAGGAAAAACAATGAGCAATAATCAGAATAAACAGAACCAGCGCAATCAGGAAAACCAGCGCAATCAGCAGAATAACAAGAACAACCAGAACCAGCAGAACAAAGAAAATCAGCGTAACCAGGAAAACCAGCACAACAGATAAAATAGCTTAAAAAACCGTGAGCCGCCCGTGCCTTGAGCATAGGGTGGCTCTTTTCTATTTGAAAAAAGTGTGATAAAATAAGAAAAAACCGTTGGAGGTCAAGGACTATGACACTTTGCATTATCTGCCTTGCAATCGGCGCATTGCTGCTTGCGGCATACATACCGGCAAAAATCAAGGAATATTCAACAAGAGTAACCATGCTCAAGGCATTGGTGTCCGTGATGTTTATCGCAACCGCAGCTGCGGCAGCGGGAGTAGGCGGCTTCGGCAGCTTTGCGGGTCTGCTTATACTTGGCCTGCTTTTCGGACTTCTGGGCGATATCTGGCTTGACCTCAAGTTCGTGTATCCCGACGAGGATACTCTGTACACCTACGCAGGCTTTGCGGTATTTGCCGTGGGACACATTCTGTTTATTGCGGCGCTGCTTCTCAATTACGCGGACTTTGCAAAGCCTATGTACATAGTGCTGCCCGTTGTCATTTCAATCATTGCAGGCATTGTCAATGTAAAGCTCGCTCCCATTATGACGCTTGACTTCGGCAAGTTCAAGGGCATATCAATGCTCTACC
>JAZULF010000142.1:0-1572 GCA_045643645.1 Oscillospiraceae bacterium | reverse complement strand
GAAACGCAAGGGCGTTGAGGTCAGCCTCAAACGCTACGGTATAGACGCACTCGGCGCAATGGCGCAGGGACTTTTCTGCACCCTGCTTGTCGGCACAATTCTCGACACACTCGGCACTCAGCTTGGCATCGGCTTTCTTGCAAAGCAGCTTATTGAAATAAACGGTGTACCCTACACCATCGGCAAGTTTGCCTCGTCTATGGTCGGACCGGGTATGGCGGTGGCAATCGGATTTGCGCTGAATGCGCCGCCAATGGTGCTGTTTTCGCTGATACCCGTAGGCTTTGCGACCAACGCAATGGGCGGCGCGGGCGGTCCGCTTGCCGTCTATGTCGTTGCGGTGATTGCGGCGGAATTCGGCAAAATGGTCTCCAAGGAGACAAAAATCGACATCCTCGTAACGCCCATCGTAACCATACTCATCGGTGTCGGTCTTGCGTATTTCATTGCAGCCCCCATCGGCAAGGGCGCAATGTCTGTCGGCACGCTGATTAAGTGGGCAACCACTCAGCAGCCCTTCGTTATGGGCATTCTCGTTTCCGTCATTGTCGGCATCGCGCTGACTCTGCCAATCTCCTCTGCGGCAATCTGTGCGGCACTCAGCCTCACGGGTCTTGCGGGCGGTGCCGCGCTTGCAGGCTGCTGCGCGAATATGGTCGGCTTTGCGGTAATCTCCTTCCGCGAAAACGGCTGGGGCGGCGTTGTTTCGCAGGGCCTCGGCACATCGATGCTGCAGATGGGCAACATTGTGCGCAACCCGAAAATCTGGATTCCCGCAATTGCCGCAAGTGCAATCACGGGTCCCATCGCAACCTGCATTTTCAAGCTTCAGATGAACGGCGCGGCGGTGTCCTCGGGTATGGGCACCTGCGGTCTTGTCGGACCTATCGGCGTGTGGACGGGCTGGGCAAATCCGAGTGCCGAAGCACTGCTTGACGGCGCGGCGGCAATCGTGCCGACGGCTGCCGATTGGCTTGGTCTTGCACTTGTCTGCATCGTGCTGCCCGCAATTTTAGCTTGGGTGTTCGGCAAAATCTGCCGCAGCCTCGGCTGGATTAAAAACGGCGATTTGAAGCTGTAATACGAAAACAAAAAGCACCGTGAGCAATAAGCTCACGGTGCTTTGCCGTATGTTGTTATTTTGTTGTTGCCATGGTGACGAGTGCCTGCTTGAGTCTGAAAATCTGAGTTGCCTGAGTTACATTCAGCTCGTCAAGCTGCTTATTAATCTTGTCGATTGCATCAAGCTGGTTTGCGGTCAGACCTGTGCTGCCTGCGGTGCTTGCTTCGATTGCTTCGGCATCAGCCTGAGCTTTTGCGACAATTGCCTCTGCCTCTGCCTTTGCCTTGGCAATAATGGTTTGCGCCTTCAGCTTTGCATCGCCCATGATGCTCTCTGCCTGGAGCTTTGCCTCGGACAGAAGGGCGGAGGTGTCAACTGCGGGCTCGCTTTTCTTCTCGGCAGCGCCCTTGCGGAGTGTCTCGTTTTCGGAGATAAGCTCCATAACGCCTGCCTTGAACTCGTCAAGCACAGCGTCAACCTTGTTTGCGTTATAATATTTCTGCTTTGCA
>JAZULF010000141.1:0-17454 GCA_045643645.1 Oscillospiraceae bacterium | reverse complement strand
TAAAGAACCTAAAACTGATGCGAATGGTGACTTCGTGTACACCAAAGCAGGAAAACTCCAAACCCAACCCAACGGTGAAATCGACTACGATAAACTGTACGCATTAGGTTGGTTCGGACTAATGCCTTAAAACGAGAAATACCCATATCCTGATAGTCAGGATATGGGTATTTTTGCTTTTTTGCCGTTGATATCCGCTTGGTTAGGTCGGTAACTGTTGCACCAGTGTTGCACCTACGCCGAAAAATGGGCGATTTTTTCGCCATAAATTGCCAAGCGCAAGTGCAAAAAACCTTTATTTATCAATGCTTTCCGCTATGGAGCGGGTGAGGGGAATCGAACCCCCGTATTCAGCTTGGGAAGCTGATGTTCTGCCATTAAACTACACCCGCGTTTTCTGCATTATATCACCGCCGAGCCTCATTTACAAGCAGACAACAAAAAACGAAAAGTATACTATACAATTTTATAGCACACTTTTGTGGCAAAGTGCCGAAAAAAACGAGGCAGATTGACTGCCAAAGGCATCAGTAGTAAAATATAACCATAATAATGAAAAATAATCAAAGAATAATAAATTAGGAGAGAGTGTATGAAAACAATGAAAAAGCTTCTTTGCTTGGTGCTGGTGCTTGCACTTTCAGTCAGCCTGTTTGTGTTCCCGGCATCTGCAGAGAAAACGGATGCTTCTCAGGCAGAATATCCGTTCATCTTCCTTCACGGCCTTATGGGCTGGGGCGAGAAATCCGACCTTGACCCCATAATTCCTTACTGGGGCATGACAACCGGCAGCCTGATGAAGTATCTCAACGGCAAGGGCTATGAGAGCTATGCGGCACAGGTAGGCCCTCTGTCCAGTGCATGGGATCGCGCATGCGAGCTTTATGCACAGCTGACCGGTACCACTGTTGACTACGGTGTTGCCCACTCTGCTGAAAAGGACCACGACCAGTACGGTATCACCTATGATAAGCCTCTGTTCGAGGGCTGGGGTGCAGACAAGAAGATAAACATTGTCGGCCACAGCTTCGGCGGTGCAACCGCCCGTCTGTTCCTTGAGATTCTTGAAAACGGCGCACCCGAAGAGGTCGCAGCCGCAAAGGCAGCAGGCGTTGAGGTATCTCCGTTCTTCGAGGGCGGCAAGGGCGATTGGGTTTACTCAATAACCGCAGTTTCCGCACCCCACAACGGCACAACCTTTATCGAAAAGTGCGACATTTCCACCGCGGTTGTAACCGACTTTATGTATGATATCGGTGCAACCCTCGGTATGACCAATTTCAAGGGTATGTACGCACTGCAGCTCGAGCACTTCGGTATTTATCAGAAAGCCAATGAAACTGACCTTGAGTACATAGTCAGAGTTATAAATGACCAGAAGTTTATGGCTCATAACGATAATGCTATCTATGACCTGACCATTGACAATGCACTTGTCATCAATGACGGCATTGAAATTCAGGACGGCGTATACTACTTCTCAGTATGCGGTGATGACACCCACTACAGCTCCCTCACCGGCACCGAGCAGCCCGATGCAAATATGTTCATCCTGCTCAAGCCCTTCGGACAGATGATGGGCGGCTACTACAACAAGTACACCGCAGGCGGTGTATACATTGACAAGAGCTGGCTTCCCAATGACGGTATGGTCAATGTTGTATCCGGACTTTACCCCTTCGACAGCAATCTGCAGTGCCTCAAGAATGACGGCACCAAGGGCTATGTAGTATATGACGGCCATTCCAAGAAGGAATTTGAGCCGGGCATCTGGAATGTTCTTCCCACTCAGCCCTATGACCATCTGAGCATTGTCGGCGGCGTATTCACCAATACCGCTTCCAATGTAAGACGCCTGTACCTCGACCTCATCGACAATGTTGTCAGCACCTATGACTCTGTTCCCGCAACCAAGCTGACCTGCCCGTTTGCCGATGTAACCAAGGATCTCTGGAGCTATGACTACATCAATCAGATGTTCCAGCTCGGCGTTGTCAACGGCAGAGACGAAAAGACCTTTGACCCCAACGCTGATATCACCCGCGCAGAGTTTGTAAAGATGATTGCATGCCTTGACGGCGCAGATGTAAGCTCAATTACCACCTGCCGCTTCAAGGATGTTGCAGCTGATGACTTCTTTGCTCCCTACATTGAGTGGGCAGCGCAGAACGGCATTGTTCTCGGCTACTCCGATGACCAGTTTGGTCCGTACGATACCATCAGCCGTGAGCAGATGGCAACCATCGTTTGCCGCTATGCCGAATACGCAGGCATTCTGCTCGGTGACAGTGTCGAAGCAGCAAACTTCACTGATGCATCCTGCATCTCCGACTATGCAGCAGGCTGCGTAAAGGCTCTGCAGCAGGCGGGCGTTATCTGCGGCATTCTCAACGAGGACGGCAGCTTCTGCTACGCACCTCAGGATCCCGCAACCCGCGACCAGGCTTGCAAGCTTCTCAGCCTCATCTGATTGAGTGCTAAAAGTTAATAAACCTTAAAACCACGGCTTTGCCGTGGTTTTTTTATTGAAAACAGACGAGGTGTTTAGTATAATATAATTTAATAAACTTTCAGAGGTGCAGCTATGTCCGCATATGTTCAGTTTGAAAATGTAAGAAAAGTGTATCAGATGGGTGAGGTGCAGATTGAAGCACTCAGAGATGCAAGCTTTGAGATAGAAAAGGGTGAGATTTGCGTCATTGTCGGTGCTTCGGGTGCAGGTAAAACAACCCTGCTGAATATCATCGGCGGAATGGATGCGCTAACCTCGGGCAGAGTAGTGCTTGACGGGCAGGAGATATCCTCCTACAACGCAAAGCAGCTTACAACCTACCGCCGCTACGATGTCGGCTTTGTATTCCAGTTCTATAATCTCGTGCAGAATCTGACGGCACTTGAAAATGTTGAGCTTGCCGCTCAGATTTGCCGCGACCCAATGGATGCCGCCGAGGTAATAGAGCTTGTCGGTCTTGCCGACCGCGCAGGTAATTTCCCCGCACAGCTTTCGGGCGGCGAGCAGCAGCGAGTTGCAATAGCAAGGGCACTTGCGAAGAATCCCAAGCTTCTTCTTTGCGATGAGCCTACGGGCGCACTTGACTACAATACCGGCAAGGCTGTTTTGAAGCTTCTGCAGGATTGCAGCAGAAAAAACGGTATGACAGTTGTGATTATTACTCACAATCAGGCGCTGACCGCAATGGCAGACCGCGTTGTTTCAATTAAAAGCGGTATGGTAACCGATGTCACGGTCAATGAAAATCCCACCCCGATAGAGAATATTGAATGGTAAGGACTCATAGATGAATCAGTCAACGCTAAAACTGACAATTAGAGAGATAAAGGGCAGCCTCGGACGCTATATGGCGATTTTCGCCATAATCGCACTCGGGGCAGGTCTGTTTGTCGGTCTGCGACTGTCAAGACCTGATTTTATCGAAACCTATGACAGATACATAAGCGAGGTCAATTTCTACGATTACCGCCTCATTTCAACACTCGGATTAACTAAAGACGATGTCAGCGAGGTTAAAAAGCTTGACGGTGTAACCGATGCCGAGGGTGTCGTGACCTCCGACTTTATGTTCAAGAACGAAGCGGGAGATAACCTAATTATGGTCGCGCAGACCATACCCGAGCGGATAAATCTCATTGACCTCAAGGCAGGCCGTATGCCCGAGAAGGGCAACGAGTGCCTTGCAGACCCCGAAATATACTCCGAGGACGATATAGGCAGAACAATCCGACTCTCACACGATAACAGTGAGCAGACTATGGATACCTTCGCCTACGATGAGTACACGATAGTCGGTCTTACCGAAACCGTTTTGTACATAAATCTCGAGCGCGGCTCAAGCACGCTCGGCAACGGCAGCGTTGAGGGCTATGTGTATCTTATGCCCGAGGGTTTTTCGGTTGACTACTTCACCGATATCTATGTAACCGTTGATGCCGAGGGCTATGTCTACTCGGACGAATATAAGGAGAATATCAAGCCGTACGAGAAGCCTCTTGAGGAGCTTATGCAGGAGCGTGCGGTTATAAGATTTGACGATATCATTGACGATGCCAACGCACAGCTTGACGATGCAAAGAAGCAGTATCAATCGGGCGTTGACCAGTACGAGCCTGCAAAGGCCGAGTATGACCGCGGTGTTGAACAGTTCAAGACCAAAAAATCGCAGACCGAAGCCGAGCTTAAAAGCGCAAAGGCAAAGCTCGACGAAACCGAAAAAATGCTAAAGGACCCGTCAATCCTCGATGATAAGCAGGCGGAGCTTAACGCAGGCAAGGCAGAGCTTGATAAGGGTAAGGCAGAATACGAATCCGGTCTTAAGGAGTTTGAAAGCAAGAGTAAGAGTGCGTACCTGCTTGTAAATAACTCAATCGAGAATCAGACAGAAAAAATAGCCAAAAAGGAAGCCAAGATAGCGGAGCTTAATGCCGAGCTTGAGGAACTTTACGCTGAGCGGGATGAAGCTCTTGCAAACGGAGAAAAGGTCAAGCTTGCGCTCAGAACAAAGATAAATCAGAAGGAAAGCTCCCTTGCGGAGAATCAGTCCGACCTTGAAAAGGCTCAGGCAAAGCTCGAGGAAAATTTGCAGAAGAAGGCCGGGATTGATGCGGAGCTTGCACCCTACAAGCAGCAGCTTGACGATGCAAAGGCAAAGCTTGATGCAGGCTATGCTGAGATTGCGGCAGGGCAGAAGGAGCTTGATAACGCCCGCGCAATGCTCAAAAACGGTGCAAAGCAGCTTGCTGACGGCAAGGCACAGTACGAAAGCGGTAAAAAGCAGGCAGAGGAAGAATTTTCGAAGGCTGAAAAGGAATTAGCCGCAGGCAAGGCAGAGCTCGATGCCGCAAAAGCCGAGCTTGATAAGGCAAAGGCACAGTTAACTGATGCCGAAAAGCAGATTAAGAATATGGAGCACGCGGATACCTATGTGCTCGGCAGAGATACCAACATCGGCTATGTCTGCTTTGAAAGCGATACTAATGTCGTGCAGAGCGTTGCGGGCGTATTTCCCGTGTTCTTCTTCCTCGTAGCAGCGCTTGTATGCCTTACTACAATGACAAGAATGATAGACGACCAGCGCACGCAGATAGGCATTCTGAAGGCTCTCGGCTACAGCTCGTCATCGATTATGCTCAAGTATATGGTTTACTCGGGCAGCGCAACTCTGTTCGGCAGCGTGTTCGGCATTGCCGCAGGCTCGCTCGCATTTCCTGCAATCGTATGGTTCGGCTACGGCATAATCTACAGCTTCTCAAGTCTTGTGTTCACAATGAACTGGGCGCTTGCGGTTATAATTACGGTTGCAAACCTTGCGGTAACACTTGCTGTTACATGGTACTGCTGCCGCAAGGAGCTTAAGTGTGCACCCTCAGACCTCATAAGACCTAAAGCACCCGAAGCGGGCAAGCGCATTCTGTTAGAGCGCATTCCGTTTATATGGAACAGACTCAGCTTCATGCAAAAGGTTTCTGCGCGTAATATTCTGCGCTACAAAAAGCGTATATTTATGATGCTGCTCGGTATAGGCGGCTGCACGGCACTCGTTCTTACCGCACTCGGACTTAACGATACAATCCAGGGCGTTGTCGATGAGCAGTACAATAACATAGTTATGTACGACTATGAACTGAGCCTTGCCTATAATATGACCGCTGAGGAGCAGGAGATATTCCTCAATGACTGCGGTGATAATGTTGATAAGGCGCTGTTTATCTACCGCGGCACTGCCGATGTGCAGGGAAATGAGATGACAAAGAGTGTAACGCTCACTGCGTGCGATGCAAGTGATATCACCCCGTTTATCGACCTGCATGACGGCGATGACCCCGTACCGTATCCCAAGACCAACGAGGCAATAATAAACTGCAACCTCGCAAGGCTTATGGGCATAGGCATAGGAGATGAGCTTAAGATAACAACGGCGGATATGGAGCAGCTTAATGTAACCGTCAGCGGAATTTTCGATAACTATGTAGAAAATCTTGTCTATATTTCGCTTGATACCTGCCGTGAGCAGTGGGGACACGCACCCGAAATCAAGGCTGCGCTGCTGCTTGCACCCGAGGACAAGGAGGTAAATGACTGCGCAACGGCAATTGCAAAGGTTGACGGTGTTCGCACAATGCAGCTTAGCGCTGACGCGCGCGACAGAATTTCACATATGATGGACAGCCTGGTGTTCGTTGTAACTATGATTATCCTCTGCGCAGGCCTGCTTGCGTTCATTGTTCTGTACAACCTCACAAACATCAACATCTCCGAGAGAATTCGCGAGATTGCAACGATAAAGGTCCTCGGCTTCTATCCTAACGAGGCTGCGTCATATGTGTTCCGCGAAAACCTCGTGCTTACGGGCGCGGGAGCACTGTTCGGTCTGCTTCTGGGCATTGCGCTGCACGCATTTGTTATGGACGCAATCAAGGTTGATATGATGTATTCCAGACCGATAATTTCGGTGTTCAGCTTCCTGCTTGCAATTGCGCTGACCTTTGTATTTGCAATAATCGTAAATATGATAATGCGCCGCAGAATTGACAACATCGATATGGCAGGCGCACTCAAGTCAATCGAGTGATTTGACATTGCCCGTCAAATGCATTATAGTTTACTCATAAAACTCTTATCTTAAAACAGGATTGGGATTTTTAATGGAAAAGCTGCAGGCATTACTACCCGGCTGGGAGACCGTTCGCTGCATCGGCAGCGGAAGCTCCGGCAAGGTATACGAACTGAAGAAAAACGATGAATACGGCGGTGATTTTCACTCTGCACTCAAGGTGATAAGCATTCCCTCAACTCAGAAGGAGTATGACGAAATGCTCAGCACAATGAGTGAGTTTGCCATGCGCTCAAAGCTTCGCGACAAGGTCGAGGAGATAAGCAACGAGTACAGGCTTATGGGTGTGCTGCGCGGTCATCCGAATATCGTAAACTGCGAGGACCAGATGATTATCCCGCACACCGAGGATATCGGCTGGGATATTTACATACGCATGGAGCTTCTGACCTCACTGCCTGAATATGTTCAGGAGCACGGTATGACCGCAAGTGATGTAATCAAGCTCGGCATTGACATATGCAGCGCGCTTGAGCTTTGCAGAAGCAATAACATCATCCACAGAGATATAAAGCCGCAGAATATCTTCGTCAGCAAGTACGGCGATTATAAGCTGGGTGACTTCGGCGTTGCTAAGGCGGAGAACTTCCGCGGAAGCGCCGACAAGGTCGGCACCTACTCATATATGGCACCCGAGGTGTTCAAGGGCAGACCTTACGATGACAGAGTCGATATCTACTCTCTCGGCATGGTGCTTTACTGGCTGCTTAATGAGCGCCGCGGCCCGTTCCTGCCGCTTAATGAAACACCGACCTCCGAGCAGTCAGCCGATGCGCAGCTGCGCAGATATCGCGGCGAAATGTTGCCTCCTCCGAAGAACGGAAACCAGGCACTCAAGATGCTCGTGCAGAAGGCATGCTCATATGACAGCGCAGACCGCTTTGCAAGCCCGTCTGAGATGAAGCAGGCATTGATACTTGCAATGAGCGGAAAGCTGCCCACAGAGGCACAGATGCCCGATTTGAGCGGTGATGAAACCGTGCGCGAGGAATCTCCGCGCATTCAGCAGGCAAGACCTGCTCAGCAGCCTGCACCAGTGGTTGAAATTCCCGTTCAGGAAAAGCCGAAGCCGACACCCGCAGCTCCGCCCAAGCAGGCTGCCGAGCCGGAGAAGGAAAAGAAAAACTACGGCTACATCATTGCTATCGTTCTTACTGTAATTGCAATGGTAGCTGCAATAATCATCTATTTTGCGGGCGGTATTAGCTGGCATAAATCCGAAAAGAAGCCTGAAAAGACCGCTGAGCCCACACAGACTGTTGAGCCTACCGAAAAGGTTAAAATAAGCGCAGTTGTAGTAAGCTCACCGCGCCTTATCATAACCGAGGGTGAGTCTGCGGTGCTGACCGTAAGCTGTATGCCCGAAACCGAGCATCCCGAATATGTCTGGAAGAGCAGTGACACATCGGTTGCAACCGTTGACGATAAGGGCAATGTTGAAGCGATAAGCGCAGGCACGGCAACCATAATGGTCTACATCAAGGACAATATGGATATTTACGATGAGTGCATGGTTATCGTTGAGGAGCCCGTTGTAACAAAGCTTGAAATCGAGCAGATGCCGACAAAGACGGTTTACTCCGTCGGCGAGGAGCTTGATGTTTCAGGTCTTGTGCTTCGCGCTTACTACAATAACGGAACTGCAGAGCGCATTACAAATCCCGAGGAATTCACCGTTGAGTGCGATATGGAAGGCCTCGGCAGCAAAACCGCAACTGTAAGCTACGGCGGGGAAACAGCCGAATATACCGTCAGAATAAGTCTGTTCGGATAATAAAAATCCGGTCATCATTGATGACCGGATTTTCTTTTTTTGCTATTATTTTCTGCCGAGCTTGCTGAAGAACTTAAAGGTCAGCGGCCAGATGATGCCTGCAAAGATAATAAGAACAAAGTATCTTATGCCGTGAGCAACACTGTGACCGTTGCAAAGGCTGAGCAGAGGTGCCTTGAGTCCTGCCTTGATACCGATGGCAATGCCAAGACCGATTACGAGCTTTATGAGCTGTGCCCACCATACTGCTTCGGTTGTAAACTTGATGTACTTTCTGTCGAGATGGAAAACAAGCAGCAGACCGACAGCGCAGAAAAGAATCATATATGCGGTTTTAAGACCGAATTCGTAGTTCTCTGCGTCAAGGTCAGCGGGGAACTTATAGAACTCTACAAAGAGAACAAACGCAACCGCAAGAATTATAAACAGCACATACATTGCGTAAATTCTGCCCGGCTTTTTATCCATATCTCTGAACAGAGGGTACAGACCAATCATAAGCAGCAGACCGATGATAATCGAGATGCCGACATCAAGCGGAGTGTGAACACCGAGGTACATACGCGAAAACGGAACGAGAATCATAAAAACAATCAGAACCGCGCGCAGCACATTGTTTTTCGTATACATTGCAGGAGCGCCTAAGGCTGCAAAGGTGTTCTGAGCATGTCCGCTCGGGAAGGAATAGCCCGTTGCCTCAGCGCGTGCGCTTTCAACAATAGTGAAGTTCGGGTCCTTAACCCAGGGGCGGGGGATTCTGAACCAAAGCTTCAGAAACTGATTAACGATTGTGCCTGCAAAGCCGACAGTCAGCATATAAAAGCCGCACTGCTTGCTGAAGCACCAGAAAACAATAATTGAAATGGCAATGAAAGCGGTTTCACCGCCGATGTTTGTAACAAGCGACATGAGCTTGTCAAGCAGGGGAGTACGAATACTCTCGAGTGCGTACAGTATTTCCATATCTAACCTCTCTATATCTATGGTAATGACATTTTAGCATAACAAAAAGCCGCCTGCAATATACGCAGACGGCTTAAATGTGTAATATGTATTATGCTTCGTTGATGATGCGGTTGATAACCTTGGTGCAGCGCTCTTCGTTGTAGACAACGGGAACGGGGTAGAAGGGGTTGCATTCCTTGAGTGCCCACTTGACCATCTGAGGAATGTCTTCCTGCTGGATGTGGTCGAAGCCGGTGGGGATGTTCATGCGCTTGTTCATTGCGCGAATCTCAGCAATGAATGCCTTTGCCTTTGCTTCGTCGGAGCCTTCGGTCATAACGCCGGTGAGTTCAGCAAGGTGAGCCAGCTTCTTGTAAACAACGGGACCGTAGTCTTCAAGGACGATAGGCAGGATAACTGCGTTTGCAAGGCCGTGAGGAGTGTTGTACAGACCGCCGAGGGTATGTGCGATTGCGTGGACATTGCCGACACCTGCGCGGGTGAATGCAAAGCCTGCCTTGAAGGATGCCATCAGCATTTCCTGACGGGCTTCCATATCGTTGCCGTCGTTGTATGCGCGCTCGAGGTACTTGAAGATTGCAACAGTTGCTTCCTCGGAAAGACGGATGGTTTCCTTGGTGTTGTAGGTCCAGGAAACATATGCCTCGACTGCGTGAGTCAGAGCGTCCATACCGGTGGTGGAGGTAGTCTTCTGAGGCAGGTCAGCAGTGAGCTTCGGGTCCATAATAGCATACTTGGGGACGAGGCAAAGGTCCATGATAGCATACTTGTGATGGGTATCCTGGTCGGTAATAACTGCTGCGATGGTGGTTTCGGAGCCTGTACCTGCGGTAGTGGGGATTGCAACGAAGGTAGGAATCTTGTGCATAACCTTCAGCAGACCGCCCATCTTGTTGACGGACTTGTTGGGGTGAACAACTCTTGCAGCTGCGCCCTTAGCAGCGTCCATGGGAGAGCCGCCGCCGATTGCGAGGAAACCCTCGCACTTGGTATCGAGATACATCTTCTGAATTTCGTTAACGACCTTAACGGTGGGGTTGGAAGCAACCTCGCTGTAATGCTCGTAAGCAATACCTGCGTTGTCAAGAGCTTCCTTGGCAAGAGGAGCGATAGTTCTGCCGACGGTGCGACCGGTAACTATCATAACCTTTTTTACGCCTTCTTTAGCAAAAAGCTCTGCAACCTTGGAGATGGAGCCTTCGCCGGTAACGGTAATGGGCTTGCGCCAAGGCATCAGGCGAGCACCCAGGTCAAAAACAAACTGATATACGCGATAATAAGCTTTTTTCAGATTATCCATTATATTTTCCCCTTTCAGGATAGAATACAAATATTTTAATATATATGTATATTTTAGTCAACAATATTATCCTTATGACTATTATAGAACTGAACTTATACAGAAATATTAGTCTTGACTTATATCGAATATCGATATATAATGCACTCAAACATCGATAATCGATATATAGGAGGTGCGTAAGTGGCGCGAAAGAAGTTTTCAACGCTGACCGAGCCTATGTTTTATTTGCTTATGGCGCTGCGGAGCGGCGATAAGTGCGGCATTGATATCAGCAACTTCATTGCTAACCGAAGCAGAAAAAGGGTAGCCATAGGTCCGGGAACACTCTATGCCTTGCTCTCGGATTTTGAGCAGGAGAGCATCATAAAATATGTCGGCATAGAGGGCAAACGCAAAATTTACAGCATAACGGAGTTAGGCAACGCACTGTATGATGAAGAGCTTGCAAGGCTGAGGCAGTGCATATCAGATGCGGAAGGAGAAGGTGTCAATGAGTAAATTTGTAAGAAAGCTTATTCCGTTTGAATCAAGCGATATTCCCGCGATTCAGAGTTGGCTCGAGGATATGGCACTCAAGGGACTTTTCTACAAGGAATGCGGATTTTTCTGCGCGCGCTTTGAAAAGGCAGAGCCGAAGAAAATGCGCTACAGACTTGACTTCTGCAATGTTGTAGCAGGGCAGATTCCCGAAGAAAAGGAGGAAATGTACGAGCTTAATTCGTGGCAGGTCGTGGGCGAGTTCAAGAATGACCTTGTTGTGCTTTCGTGCGACAATTCCGAGGCACCCGAGATTTACAGCGACCATAGTCACCTTGTAAAGCCGCTTAAAAGCCTTGCGAAAAAGCATACCGCATATTGGATTGCTTTCCTTGTGATGTTCCTTTTTTCGCAGGTTGGAGTGCCTGTTAATTCAGCACTCAACGATTCTGCTTCGGTAGTAAGCACACTAATCAGCTTCGGCACGGGCTATTACATACTCATATGCTTTATGGCGATACTCCTGCTGTTTGAGTTTGTGTTGCATTTCCGCAGATGCCGACACCTAAAAAAGCTTATCCGTGGCATCGAAAGCGGCGGTGAGCTGCCCTCGGGAGAGAAGTACAAGGGCAAATCCATTGTCGGTTCAATACTTATACCGCTGAGCCTGCCCATTATCATTCTGTGGGCGCTGCATCTTGTAATACCTACGGGCGTTGAGAGGTACAAATCACTCGATGACCCATCGACTATGCCGTTCCCTACCTTAGCCGAAATTAATGCCGATGACCTTGAAACGCTCAAAGCCATGCGTGCAGATTATCAATCGGCAAGCTTTGGAGATTATTATTCGGACACAGACCTTCTTGCACCGACAATTATTAAGCTTGGCCAAAGTACCGATTTCTACGATGAAAAGGGTGGAATTAATCAGGATAACCGATTTTGCTATCATGTGTTCTACTATGAAACCGCAAGTCCTAAGTTTGCCGAGGATATGCTCGTTTCAGAACTAAAAACCTTCGTAGAATTTGATGCCGAGGAGGCTGCAAGAAGTGTAGAGGAGTTAAGACAGTATATCATTGAGCATTTTGAAGAATATGAGCTTAATGACAATGCAATTCCTAGCTACAGTGTTGAGGGTATAAGTCAGGACGAGGTTACAATTTACCTTGTAACCGCAAGCTATACAGACGATGACATAACTGAAATTCTGCTTATGCAGTATGAGAACAAATATATGCTCGTAAGCTACAGCAGGGCAGGATATCTTGTAAATAACCTCAATCTGTATATTGATGCCATTAAATGTTGAGAATATACAAAAAGGACGGAGACCGGGAATGAGGTCTCCGTTCTTTTTCAGCAGCATGAACGATTGACTTTTTAACAGCATGTATTAAAATGTAAGTATATTAACCAGTGAGGTAGTTAGAATTGAAAAGAATGACAAGAGTTGCGCTTATCACCTCCGGCGGTGATTGCCAGGGCCTTAATGCAGCAATGCGCGGCATCGGCAAGGCGCTCTACAATAGCATTGAAAACCTCGAAATTTTCGGTATGTACGATGGCTACCGCGGACTTATAGAAGGCGACTACAAGTTTATGGAGCCTAAGGACTTCTCGGGAATTCTCACCGAGGGCGGCACAATCCTCGGCACATCCCGTCAGCGCTACATTCCCGGCAAGGACATTGTCGATGATGAGGGCAATAGCCTCATTCCCGCAATGAAGGATACCTACAACCGCTTGAACCTTGACTGCCTTGTCATTATGGGCGGCAACGGCACTCAGAAGAGTGCAAAGCTGCTTATGGACGCGGGTATGAATGTTGTAACGCTGCCGAAAACAATCGACAACGATATCTGGGGTACAGATACTACCTTCGGCTTCCAGAGTGCGGTTGATATTGCAACGAATGTAATTGATTATATCCATTCAACCGCAAGCTCACACGGCCGCATTTTCCTCGTTGAGCTTATGGGCCGCGATGCAGGCTGGCTGACACTCCACGCAGGCATCGGCAGCGGTGCGGATATTATTCTCCTGCCCGAAATTCCATACGATATCAACAAGGTAATCCAGGCACTTGAAAACCGCCGTAAGCGCGGCAGAAGCTTTTCTATTATTGCCGTTGCAGAGGGCGCAAGGAGCGTTGATGACCAGCTTCTCAGCGAGGAGGAAAGCCGCAAAAAGCGTGAGGAATCAAAGCATTCCACCGTGTCCTATGAGATTGCGGCACAGCTTGAGGCAGCACTCGGACAGGAGGCAAGGGTCACCATTCCCGGTCACTATCAGCGCGGCGGTCCTCCTTGTCCGTACGACAGAGTGCTTGCAACCCGCTTCGGCACTGCTGCTGCTGAGCTCATTGCAAACAAGCAGTACGGCAGAATGGTTGCCATTCAGCAGGGAGAGATTGTTTCAATCCCTCTTGAGGAGGCAGCAAGCCAGACAAAATTCCTGCCGACTGACCATCCTCTTATCAAGGTCGCAAGAGATATCGGCATATCATTCGGTGATTAAAATAAAAAACAGATGTATCGAGGGATACATCTGTTTTTTTCTTTTCAGTTCATTGCGGCGTTTAATCCGCCGGTAAGGATGCCGCTCAGTGATTGCGCGATAAACTCGGCATCAACATCACAGGGGTCGGCAAGCCACATATTAAATGCGTGCATAATGCCGCCTGCGATGAAGCGCGCATAAATCTCAGCCTGCTTGTTGCCGCCCAGGTCAGCAACGAATTCTTCATCGCCGAGGATAAAATCAGTAAGCCAGGTTTTCAGGTTAATATTCAGATTATAAACATTAAGATATTTGAAAAGCCGCTTTGAAGGGTCTGAGCTTTCTTTCATATACCTTGCAGCCATCAGCAGTGTGGGGGAAGGATTCCTTAAAATCTCACCTGCCTTGCAGCCTGAGAAGAAGTTGTCTGCGCGAGCATAAAGCTCCTCAATAAGCTGCTGACGGACATCCTCTATATTTGAAAAGTGCGTGTAGAATGTGCCTCTGCTGATACCCGCTTTTTTAATCAGCTCGTTAACTGTAATCTGATTAAAGTCCTTTTCGCGCATTATCTCAAGCAGGGCTTCCTTGACGGCCTTTTTTGTCTTGTCTACCATCTGATAAACATCTCCTGAAAATGCTAATAAATGTAATTGACAGTATTATACAGTGTATTTTAGCGAATTTCAATTATTTTGCTAACAATTCCAGAATAAATGTTTGATATTTAAGTCAAAAAATAAGAGCACCCTCGGTGCTCTTATTTTTTGCATTATGTGATTTGCCTTGCTACAACAATGAATCTGCCGTTGTAGGTGTGGTAGGCACAGGTGGAAAGAGTGAGGATTTTGTCACCCTCCTGAAGCTCAACACCCGTTTCGTATTCGCGGTTTTCTTCAATGAACTGCTGATACTGCTTGAACATATCCTTGTCGTCAATTCCGCTGTATCTGTAATAGCGGAAGGCCTCAACCTCGTTGCCGGGAATTTTGGTGTAAATTGCGGCAACAACCTCATAGGTGTGCTTTTCGTAGATTGAGTCGAAGGAGATAATCTTGTGCTCCTCGTAATAGCTCTTGTCCTTGTAATACAAAAGGTCACCGAACATTGAGCCGTCCTTCATATTATGCCCGAAAATGGTAAGGTTGTCGGAGCGGAGAACATCGCAGCGGTCGTCAAGAATAAGGCAGCCGCGGTACGAATAGTTGCCGTAGAAATCGAGGTGAACATACTTGTTTGCATCCTCGGGGGTCTGCATTACGACATAGTCGATAGGCGTGCCCTCAATCTTCAGCCAGCCGATTGTATCGGGGTTTTCCTCAACAAGTGCTGCGTACTCATCAAGAACATCGGGAACATATGCCTCACTGTTCTTTAGCTCTTCAAGCTCACGCGCAACCCTTGCATCGCGGATATCTCCGATTATATATACGGCAAGAAAGCTGAGTGACACAACAAGCGCGATAGCCGCAACAAGTCTTATAATTTTTCTCGTTTTCTCTTTCATATCAGTCCCTGCATTCAAGCATTCCGTAATCAACGAGCTTATCGTAGTTTACATAATACAGATAGTAACCGCCTACACTGTGCTGAACATCGTCGATTCTGACGCGGTAGCCGTCATGTCTGACCATAAAGGTGTTCAGTATGCGGTTCGGGTTTGCCATATACATTGCGTATTCGGGGAAGAAGTAGCCGTTGAGCATATGGTCAGCGCGCTTGTATATGGTCTTGAGGAAGAAGTCAAGGTCAAAGCCATTATCGAGGTAGTCTACATGAATTCCGCGCTCCTGCATTCTGTCATAAAGCTCAAAGGTACTCATAAGAAGCTCGAAATAGGTGTGGTAGGTTGTATCGCGGTTGTAGATTGTATTGAGGTTTTCCTGAGCGTTTCTGAGAGCGAAGGTGTAATAGCGCTCGTCATCGACATACTTAGTGATTTCGTTCAGCGAGTATGCAACCCAGTGGTCCTTGTACTGAACATAGTCGGCATCGATAAAATGCTCAACTGCAAGCTTTGCGGCGTCGAGCCATTTTTCATCACCGGTGAGGGAGTACAGTCTGCTGAGAGCGAAGGTAGCCTCGCCATCGTAGTAGACTACTCGGAATTCTTCCTTCTTGGTGCAGTCACCGTTGAGTACATGGTAGTATTCACCGGTCTGCTTGTTTTGCATTGTCAGTATTCCGTTGCCGAGCTTGATTGCAATGTCCTCGTATTTATCCGAGCCGAATGCGTCCATGTACTCGGTAAGGGCAACAACCGCAACGCCGCAGCCGCCGAGCTTGATTTCGTCCGACTTTTCCTCGTAAAGATACGCGGTGTCATCACCGGAGTATATGATTGCGTTGTCAATCATATAGTCAATGGCTCGGTCGATAACGGATTTCAAATCCTTGTTGCCGGTCATTCTGTACTGGCAGACAAGGCTCCACAGAGTGCTTGCGTGGCGGACAATGTTGTAGTTGTCTATATCGTTGTCAAATCTGGGGTAAATGCCGTAAACGAAGCTGCCGTCCTTATTGACCTGGTCAATAAGGAAACCCGATGCGTTTGTAACGAGCATCTCGGCGTATTCCTTGTCAACGGTATCAACGGCGCGTCTGCCGTAATCACCGTGACTGCTTATGAGGTCGTATACCTCGCTGTTTTCGTCGCATATCCAGCCGATGCAGTTAAAAACAATGTAGTTTTCGGGCAATGCATCAAGCTGATTGCGGTCAGCCTTCTTGAGATATGTGTTGAGGTACTTTAAGTCAATGCAGTCATTATCGTAGTCGATAATCTTTGCGCCGTTGAGCTCAGCCTCAAGCAATGCAGTATCAAAGTCGCTGTCAAATGCAATGCCTCTGCGGAAGAACTCCTCGCGGTAGCGATACAGCTCCTCATTCAGACAATCGGCGTCAAATTGCTCGGCAGAGGACATGAGGTCAGCCTTGACCCAAAGGGGATTGTAGCTGTTCTGAACAACATACTCTCTTGCCTGAGCGTTTGCATCATTCCATGCATCCTCACGGCTGTCGCCTGTGCCGGTAAACACCTTCGCGCGGTTTTCGCCGCTGCAGACGGAGATAAATACTACATTACCGGGAATATCCTCAACGGAAATCTCCGTCATTTCGTCGTTTCGGCTGTCGGACATAAGCTGCTCCTTCAATAGCGCAGCCTTAGAATCATAGAGGTCAACCTTAGCAGCATCCTGCTTTTGGCTGACAATCAGCATTATTGCAACAGCAGCAACGATAAGAACCAATATTGCACAGACAATTATAAAAGCCTTCTTTGCATTTTTCTTGTTCTTTGCAGAATTGGACTTGTATTTTGATTTTTTTTTCTTGTTGTTTCCGCTCATGGACCCACCTCAAAAAAGAAATAGGAGTGGTAAAATTACCACTCCTATTTTATATTCACTTAAGCGATAAGTCAACTAATCACCCACATTAGATTAGTTTTCTTCTCTCTTACGATATGTTGATGCCAGAATCAAGAAGCTTGTAACAGCAATCATTGCTAACGGCACAACATTTCTGACATCGCCCGTTGTCGGCTCTTTCGTGTCGTCTTCGGGGTCTATGTCAGCATCTGCGTCTGCATCAGCATCTGCGTCTGCATCAGCGTCTGCATCAGCGTCTGCATCAGCGTCTGCGTCTGCATCAGCGTCTGCATCTGCATCAGCGTCTGCATCAGCGTCTGCGTCTGCATCAGCGTCTGCATCAGCGTCTGCGGCTGCATCAGCGCCTGCATCTGCATCAGCCTCTGCGTCTGCGTCTGCGTTTGCATCTGCATCTGCTTCTGCGTCAGC
>JAZULF010000140.1:0-1529 GCA_045643645.1 Oscillospiraceae bacterium | reverse complement strand
TTCCATTGCACCGTACAGTTCAGTGTCAATGCTCTTAATGCTTTCGTAGCTCATTGTTTTCCTCCATATTGTGTTTATCAACGAAGATTATACCCCAAGTATTGACCTATATCAAGGAAATTTACTGTTTTTGTTCTGTTTTTATTTCGTAATTATTGATTGATTCCAATTGCTGTGTTAGTATGTAATCAAGAGGTGATGTACAAGTGTTGAAAAAGTCATTAAAGGTACTTTTAGTAATCATTGGCATTGTTGTTCTATTAGCAGCAGCATTATTCCTTTGGCTTAGCGTCAAGGAGTATAACCCCGAACCCGTTATTGATATTAAGGTAGAAGAAAACTCCGGACTTGACGGTGTATCCCCGTATGAGGGCCAGCGCATTTCAATTATGAGCTGGAATATCGGCTACGGCGGTCTTGGCAAGGACTCCGACTTCTTCATGGACGGCGGAGAAGAAGTTGCCGCTGCCGACCAGGACGGCGTTACGGCAAATATGCTCGGCATATATAAGACTATGTTTGACAAAAACTCCGCAGACATTTATATGCTTCAGGAGGTCGACCAGGAGTCAACCCGTACATACAACATCAACGAGCGTGAATATCTGGGCATTTACAACAGCACCTATGCGCTGAATTACTCCTGCCCCTTTGTTCCCTTCCCGCTTCCGCCTATCGGCAAGGTTAACAGCGGTCTGCTCACAACCTCGCTGTTTGATATTGACCATGCAGAGCGTCAGTCACTGCCCTGCCCCTTCAGTTGGCCGGTCAGCACCGCAAACTTAAAGCGCTGCCTGCTTGTCAGCTACATTCCCCTTGAAAATTCAGATAAAAACCTTGTAATTATCAATCTTCATCTTGAGGCCTATGACAGTGGCGAGGGCAAGATTGCACAGACCAATCAGCTTCGCGAGTTCATTCAGTCCGAATATGAAAAGGGCAACTATGTAATCGCCGGCGGCGATTACAACCAGAGCTTCCCAGGCAGCGTTGACAAGTACCCCAACACGCACAAGGACCTTTGGAGTCCCGGCGTTGTTGAAAACGACATTGTACCCGATGATTGGACCATCGCTTACGATATGTCCACTCCTACCTGCCGCCTGCTCAATCAGCCCTACAATCCCGATGACACCGAGGGCACTCAGTACTATGTAATCGACGGCTTTATCCTTTCTCCGAATATTCAGCTTAACTCCGTTGAAACGCTCGACTACGGTTTTGAGTATTCAGACCACAACCCCGTCAAGCTTGATATCACTTTGAAGTAAATTATGCATAAAAAAGCACCACTCAATGAGTGGTGCTTTTTAGTGCTTATCAGTGGCAACCGCAACCGCAGCTACCGTCCTCGTGGTCATGACCGCCGCAGCCGCAGCCGCCCTCTTCATCGTGACCGTGGCACCCGCTGCAACCGCCGCTGCAGCCGCCCTCTTCGGTGAGGTAAGGCAGCTGACCGTGCATCATAAGCTCTGCTGCATCATCTGCATTGCCGCAGAAGCCCGCAAATGCAACGATTCCGTACTCAG
>JAZULF010000139.1:0-9832 GCA_045643645.1 Oscillospiraceae bacterium | reverse complement strand
ACCTATTGGGACACCGAGGCATATATTCTGCCTATGTATCTGTCGGTAGCGGAGCCTGAGGTCAATGAAAAGCTGCTTAAGTACCGCCACAATCAGTTAGACGGCGCAAAGCACAATGCTCGTCAGCAGGGGCTGCCCGGCGCACTTTATCCAATGGTTACCTTCACGGGTGTAGAGTGCCATAACGAGTGGGAGATTACCTTTGAGGAAATCCACCGCAACGGCGCTATGGCCTATGCCATCTATAACTACACAAACTATACCGGTGATGAGAGCTATTTGCGCGAGTACGGCATTGATGTGCTTGTGGAGTTATCACGCTTCTGGGCAGGTAGAGTGCATTTTGCGCAGAGCAAGGGAATGTATATGCTCCACGGAGTTACGGGTCCTAACGAGTATGAGAACAATGTAAACAACAACTGGTACACCAATTATCTGTGCCGCTGGACACTGGGCTATACGCTGGATAGCATAAAAAAGGTATCTGCCGATAAGCTGGCACGGCTTGGCGTGAGTGGCGAGGAAATGCGCAAGTGGCAGGAAATTCGCGATAAGATGTATCTGCCCGAGGACGAGGAAAAAGGCATCTTCGTTCAGCACGACACATTTTTGGACAAGGATTTGAAAACCGTAGACGCCATTCCTGCAGGTGAACGCCCACTTAATCAGCATTGGAGCTGGGATAAAATCCTGCGCTCGTGCTATATCAAGCAGGCAGATGTCCTGCAGGGCATCTATCTCTTTAGCGACCATTTCACCAAGGATGTGAAGGCACGCAACTTCGATTTTTATGAGCCGATGACGGTGCACGAATCCTCACTGTCGGCTTGCATTCACTCAATTCTTGCCGCAGAAATAGGCAGGCAGGATAAGGCAATGGAGCTTTATCTTCGCACCGCGAGACTTGATTTGGATAACTACAATAATGATACCGAGGACGGCCTGCATATTACATCAATGAGCGGAAGCTGGCTTGCTATTGTGCAGGGCTTTGCAGGAATGCGCACATGGGACGGAAAGCTATCCTTTGCACCGTTCTGTCCTGAAAAATGGGAGGGCTATTCC
This sequence comes from Oscillospiraceae bacterium, assembly GCA_045643645.1. GTDB lineage: Bacteria > Bacillota > Clostridia > Oscillospirales > Oscillospiraceae > F23-B02. The sequence continues at coordinate 8,767 of JAZULF010000139.1, read as the reverse complement.
TTCACCGTTTTGTATAGAGGCCGTAGTCTACGCATTGAGGTAACAAGTGAGTGCACTGACATCACCCTGCTTCACGGTGAGCCTTTAGAGCTTGCAATATGGGGTAAGCCGTATACAGTAGACAGTCATGGGATTTGCGTATCGTAGAAAAAGGCGGATTTCTTGGTTCAGAATACAAAGCAACTTGCATATGGCAATGTGAAAAATGTTTTCAGAGCAGTGAATCAGTGTGGAAATCTGAACCCTCACAATAAGCACTAATTATCTGCAATTATTTCCCAAAAACTTGAAGGTCGTGGGACAGGGAAATTATGCAGCATTTTTTGCAACAAAAAGTGCGTTCCAGCGATGCACATTGGACTGAATCGGTGTAGAAATTTGATCTTTACAGTTTAAGTAAAGCAGTTTCTACACCGATTTTTTAGTTGAAAAGCATTGGATTTCCAATGCTTTTTTTCGTTTGACTCTATTTGGGGGATCTTTACAGAATTCTGCAAAGACTAAAAAACAAAACTTGATTGAAAAATTCGGATTGATATTTGAACCCGCAATATGATTACAGTTCATTACTCAAAGTGTTGATTTCACAAACGCTTTTTATGCGTCGTCGGGTGATTTGTAATTATTATACCTATGGGGACGCACGGTGTTATAAAAAATTATGTATTCTTTAATAGCATCTGTTAATTCGCGTTCGGAGCGGTACTTGCGCCAATGCAATTTTTCTTTTTGATAAGATAGAAAAATGATTCTAAAACAGCATTAACGCAGTCTGAAAAAACGAGAACATCAATACGGTGAGGATATGAGCTTTTTGCACCATTTGCTTCTTCGGCTCGGTTAGATTTAACTCTACGCTTGCAGGCAAATTTACTGTTGAATCTGCAGACCTTTTTTGCATACTGTCTTCAAATCTTGAGATAAGATTCAGGTGGTGCTCTTATGAAAATCGACTGATTTTCAGGCAAAGACATATTAAAATTTTGTTTTTCTAAATTTTTAATTGAAAATTTAGCTAGAATTTAGCTGAATATTACAAATTCAGCAGAAGGTTGTCTGCATAATGAACAAATTTTTTTCATTTTATCCTATATTATTGACTTGAATTTGTTGAATATGCTAAAATTTATATGTCAAATGTGCAGGAGAACAAAAAATACAATAAAAATTTTGATATTTTTAGTTTATTTCCTAGGATTCCTGCAGAGCACGGATACAAACAAATATTAAAAAAGAGAGGTAAATTATGAAAAGAATCATTGCAATTACCCTGACCGTTTTGATGGTCTTTGCACTGTGCGCATGCGGCAGTAGCAGCAACGGCTCCGATGCTAGTGGTAAATTTGATGGATATGACAGCACCCTTTATAAAGTGCTGCAGACCGGCAAAATTAAAGTCGGTGTAATTGGCGCATTTGCTCCTTGTTCATATGTCGATGAAAATGGCGAATGGGCAGGCTACGAAGTAGATGTTGCTAAGAGAATTGCAGAGTCTCTTGGCGCAGAGATTGAATTTGTTGAAGTAACTTCCGACACCAGAATTTCTTCCATTGAAACCGGCAAGGTTGATATCTGCATGGGCAACTCCACAAGAACTCTTGCTCGCGCACAGAAGGTTGCATTCGCTGACACCCTTATTGTTTCCAGCGAGCGCCTGCTTGTTGCTGAAGGCAGCACTGTTACCGGCATTGATTCCCTGAAGGCAGGCGACAAGATCGGCGTAACCAAGGGCGGCACGATGGATCAGGAAATTCAGGCAATACGCACTGATCTGGAAATCGTTTATTACACCAGCCCCACTGACGGCGTTGTTGCTGTTAAGAACGGCCAGTGCGTTGCATTTGCTGAAGACTCTAATACCCTCGAGTACCAGGCATCTCTTACTGACGGCGTTAAGGTCGTAGGCGATCCTCTCGCAACAATCAGCTACAACTCCATTATGCTCCCCATCGGCGACGAAGTATGGCTCAATTATATTAATGAGTTCGTCTTCGAGCTGAATGCAACTGGAACAAATGTAGAACTGTTTACCCAGTACTTTGGTAATGCTCCGTTCACCGCACTTGAGCCTCTGTACTGATAATCAGAAACATAATTTTTAGCTTAGTGCTGTTCAGAGGCAGCTGCGCCGAAGCGCAGCTGCCTTAGCAACATAAGGAGAGAACATGAATTTAGACTGGAATTATCCAATTCAACATATCTCGGAATTGCTTTCGGGTGCTTGGATGACAACGAGAATCAGCGTAATCTGCTTTTTCTCTTCGTTGTTGTTGGGAACCTTGTGCTCTATAGTCCGTTTTGCTAAACGCCCGAGAATTCTATACTGGATTGTATCGGCATTTGTCGAAATAATGAGAAATACGCCTCTTTTGGTTCAACTGTTTTTCGCATATTTTGGCTTACCCCAGATAGGCATATCGCTGACACCAATGGCTGCAAGTCTTATTGTGCTTACACTTAACAGTGCCTCATATTATTCTGAAATAATGAGAGGCGGTATACAGTCCATACCCAATGGCCAGTGGGAAGCATCAGAAAGCCTTGGTATTTCAAAGACTCAGACCTTTATACGAGTTATTTTCCCACAGGCAGTACGAGATGCATTTCCATCGATAGCTAACCAGCTTGTGCTGCTTATATTTGGTACGAGCGTGCTTTCGATACTTGATGTCAGAGAACTCACTCAGACTGCTTCAATTCTGAACTCACAGTCATTTAGAAGTATGGAGCTTTACCTGTTTATCATGCTGTTCTACTATTTGGTTACTGTCATTATTCTGTCGTTGGCAAAACTCGCATATAAGAAATGGTTTGCAGCAAAAGCGGATAGGAGGTGACATATATGGATTTTTCATGGGTATCTTCGTTCTCGGGCCTGTTCATCAAAGCATTCCTGATGACTTTGAAACTTGGCGCCATAGCCGTCGTCTGCGGAACGGTTTTAGGCATGCTTGTCGGCATTGCAGCAACAACAAAAAATGTTTATCTCAAACCATTGAGATGGGTACTTAAGGTATATGTCGAGCTGTTAAGAGGTTGTCCGCTTCTCGTACAGCTGTTCATGGTATATTTCGGCTTGCCTTATTTAGGTATAAACATTGATGTTTCACTAACCACTTTTATCGTATTTACTCTGTACAGCGGTGCATATATTGCGGAGATTGTACGCTCCGGTATTGAATCCATTCCTGTTGGTCAGTGGGAAGCAGCACAGTGCCTTAACATAGGTTATTGGCAGACAATGATTCGTATAATACTTCCGCAAACGATAAAGCTGGCTCTTGCATCTCTGGTCGGCTTCTATATCGGTATGATAAAAGATACATCTCTTGCATCCATTATCGGATATTCCGAGCTGGTAAGAAATGGACAGAGCATCATGAATCAGACAGGCCATCCCTTTGAAACATATATTATGGTGGGTGCCTGTTACTTCATAATATGTTATCCGCTATCCAAATTAGTAACAGTAATTGAAAGAAAGGCGTCTAAAAATGATAGAACTTAAAGATGTCAGAAAAAGCTTTGGAAACAATGAGGTTCTGAAAGGAATAAACCTTACGGTAAACGAGGGTGAGGTTGTTGCAGTAATTGGCTCAAGTGGCTCCGGAAAGAGCACAATGCTTAGAACAATTAATCATCTTGAAACCATAGATTCAGGAACGATTCTCATCGACGGTAAGTTGATGGGCGGCAATGCTAAGCAGATAAACGAGGCAAGAATTGAGCTGGGTATGGTTTTTCAGCAGTTCAATCTGTTTCCCCACCTGAGTGTTCACGACAACATCGCGCTTGCTCCGCAAATCAACCACAGATACAGTAAAGAAGAGCTGGAAAAGACTATTGATGATCTGCTTACAAAAGTTGGACTTATTGACAAAAAAGACAGTTATCCTCCGCAGCTTTCCGGTGGACAACAGCAGAGAATTGCAATAGCAAGAGCACTTGCAATGAAGCCCAAGTATATGCTGTTTGATGAGCCTACATCTGCTCTTGACCCTGAACTCATAGGTGAGGTTCTCACCGTTATCAAGCAGTTGGCTGCTGACGGCATGACAATGATTATTGTAACTCACGAAATGAGCTTTGCGCGTGATGTTGCAGACCGCGTTATTATGCTTGATGGCGGTGTGATAATAGAGGAAGGTCCCGCAAAGGAATTTTTCGCAAATCCTAAGCATGAGCGCACAAAAGCTTTCCTGCGCAGCATAACTGAACGCAATCAGTCCAAGAAGGAAGACCTGTTTATTTCTGACTATGACTGAGCAAGCTTCGCAGAGAAAAGGAGAACTGGCAATGCACATTATTGATTATCGAAGCGACAGCGTTACTCAACCAACAGAAGAGATGCGCAGGGCGATGTACGATGCAGAGGTCGGATACGATGTCTTCAGGGATGACCCCACAGTTAACCGCCTCGAGGCTATGATGGCAGAACGAACAGGAAAGGAAGCCGGCATCTTTGTGCCAACAGGCACGATGATGAATCAGCTGTCAGTCCTTTCCTGGACAAACAGAGGCGAAGAGGTAATTCTCAGCTACGACTCACATATCCTGGAGTTTGAGGCAGGATGCGCATCCGTGCTGTCATCTGTTGGGTACAGAGTGATACACTCTGAGGACAGCATTCTACGAAGATCTGCGATAGAAAAGGCAATAAGACCGTATCCTGCGGATATACATGTTCCAAAAACGGGGCTTGTTTGCCTGGAGAATGCGCTTGGACGAGGAACGGTTGTCCCTGTTGAGCTGATGAAAGAGGCATACGAAACAGCAAAGGAACACGGACTGCCCGTGCATACAGATGGCGCACGCATTTTTAATGCAGCAACGGCACTCGGCGTTGACATTAGCGAACTTGCAAAGTACACTGATTCAATGGCAATTCACCTTTCAAAAGGACTTTGTGCACCTGTCGGCGGTGTGCTTGTAGGTCCGAAGGACTTTATTGAAAAGGTCAGAAGAAATCGCCATATGATAGGCGGCGGTATGTCCCATAGCGGCTTCCTTGCTGCGGCAGGCATTGTTGCGCTCGAGAAGATGAGCGGACGCCTTGGAGAAGATCATGCAAACGCAAGATATCTCGCTTCCGGCTTGCAAAAGATAGAAGGAATTAGCATTGATTACTCGCGCGCAGATATTAACCTGGTGTTCTTTAACTGGGAGGGTATGAGTGACGATTTCCTTGATTCCCTTCCTGAAAAAATGTTAAAGTACGGTATAAAGATAAGCGAGGGCAGCTGTGGAAACTTCCGATTTGCCTTACATAATGACATAACAAGAGAAGATATTGATTTCACATTAGATGTGCTTAATAAACTTGTAAATAACTAATTGTAGAGGGAAATATTATGAAAAAAATTCTCAATAACCCGGATAATTTTGTAGACGATATGCTGGCGGGCCTTTATGCAGCGCACGCAGATGAGATTACTCATGTCGAAGGAGATAATCGCGCCCTGATAAAGAAGAATATTAAGCAGGGAAAGGTAGGCATTGCAACAGGTGGCGGCAGCGGACATCTGCCTCTGTTCCTCGGCTATGTCGGCGACGGTATGCTGGATGGCTGCAGTATTGGTAATGTTTTTGCTTCTTCCAGTTCACAGCAGATGCTGGATGTTACCAAGGCAATTGATACCGGTGCCGGCGTACTGTACATATACGGAAACTATGGCGGAGACTGCATGAATTTCGGTATGGCTGCAGAGGATGCGGAGTTTGAGTACGATATTAAAGTTGAGCATGTTATAGGAAAAGACGACTGCTGCATAGCAGATAAGAATATGCGTAGAGGTGTAGCCGGCATATTCTTCGTATTCAAGTGCGCCGGTGCGGCAGCAGATGAGATGCTGCCTCTTGATGAGGTTAAGCGCATTGCTCAGAAGGCAGCCGATAATGTCAGCAGTATGGGCGTTGCACTTTCCCCGTGCATCATTCCGAAAGTAGGTAAGCCCAGCTTTGAAATCGGTGAAAATGAGATGGAAATCGGTATGGGCATCCACGGAGAAGCCGGTATGCGCCGAGGACCGCTCACAACCGCTGATGAGATAGTTGATGAGATAATGAAAGAAATACTGAATGACATGCAGCTTCAGAGTGGAGACGAAGTAGCGGTTCTGATGAACGGCCTTGGCGGCACACCTCTTGAAGAGCAGTATATTGCTTATGGAAGAGTCAACCAGATCCTCTCCGAACTCGGCATAAAGGTGTTCCATGTGTATGCAGGCGAGTTTGCAACTTCAATGGAGATGATTGGTATGTCAATTTCCGTGTTCAAGCTGGACGAGGAACTTAAAAAGTATCTTGCAAAGCCCGCACATACTCCATTTTTTACCCAGCTTCAGTTATAATGCCATACTGGATGGCTTCAATACTATTTAAGGAGATAATAATTAATGGAGTTAAGAACAAAAGATTTTGCAGAAATATTTGCTGCTTGGCATGAAACAATGAAAAAGAATAGGGAAGAGCTTGTTAAACTCGACCAGGTTGCAGGCGATGGAGACCTCGGTATAAGTATGGATGAAGGCTTCCTTGCAATGAAGAACTATGTTGAAGAGAACAAAACAATTGACGACCTTGGGAAATTGTTTTATAATGCAGGAAAAATAATGAATGACACTGCGTCCTCAAGCCTTGGCACTCTTATCTCCGCAGGTTTTAAAGAAGTAGGCAAAGGCTTAAAAGGAAAAACCTTTATTACTGGCTGCGAACTCGGTGCCTTTCTGGATTCTTTCCAAATGGGTATTATCAAATTGGGTGGCGCCAAAGTTGGCGAGAAGACATTCCTTGACGGTTTTGATCCTGCAGTAAAGATCATGCTGGGAAACATGAAAGAGGAAGATACAAAGCTTTCTCTCAGAAAAGCGGCACTGGCTGCACAGGAAGGTTCGGCAAAAACCGTGGGTATGCTCGCATGCTGGGGGCGTGCTGCAAGGCGCGGAGAAGACTCACGCCAGATTCTTGACCCAGGCTCGGTTGTGGCTTCTTTAATTGTAACTTCATTATCGGATTACATTAATTCACAGAAATAGAGCAGGCTTAAATCGTGACTGGGTATTAGTTAACATTAATAAGATATCTATGTCATGTAAGGCATAGATATCTTTTTTTGTTGTGGTGAATATTTATGGGAAAAAACCGTCCTCCGCTAAAAGAAATCGCAAAAGCCCTTGAAGTGTCTCCTGCTGCGGTATCACTTGTGTTGCACAACAAGCCCGGAGTAAGCGATGAGACTCGTTTAAAAATAACGGAGCAGCTTAAAGAATATGGATATTTTGAAGATAAGGCTGAACCCAAATGTGGGAACATTCATTTGTTGAAATACTCTGCTCTTGGTTATCACACAGGCAAAAATGACAGCTACACAAATGCAATTGTAGATGCAATTGTTCAGGAAGCCGGTGAGGAAGGGTATAATATTTCTATAAGCTCGTGCCGCGAAGGCGAATTCAAAAAGACGCTGAAAATGATTGCATCAGACCCTTTTGACGGTTTGATACTTCTTGGTACGGATCTCCCACTTGTATATGAAAGCTATCTCGACTGCTATAACAAACCTGTTGTATTGGTGGATACATATATGCCGGGATGTAAACGCGACAGCGTTGTCATAAATAATCAGCAATGTATGCAGCTCGCTCTCCGGCATCTTAAAGAAAATGGCCACAAAAAAATTGGGTATGTATGTAGCTGCTTCAAAACGTTTAACTATTCCGACAGATATGAAAGCTTCATTACGGAAATGAGAAGACTTGGTCTGCATACTAATAAGGATTACATATTCTCTGTAAATCCATTGATGGACAGTGCTTACGATAATATAGTGTCCATACTTGAAATGAGCGGAGATTTTCCCACTGCAATTGTAACCGACAATGATACAGAAGCGGTGGGTATGCTAAATGCATTTAAACAAAAATACAATGTGCCTGAAAAGATTTCTATAATTGGAATGGGAGATACATTCTACTGCCGATTGTCGTCGCCTGGAATTTCAGTCATACAGATTCCCGCCGACAGTATCGGACGCAAAGCAGTTATGTTGTTAAATGAGCGCTCTAAAAGTCCAACCTCATCTGTATATAAACTGTCCATAGGCGGTGAGCTTGTGGCAAGGAGCAGTGTTCGAAACATTAATGATTGATTCCAATGCAGCAGTTGAGTCAACACAAGAGATGAAAACCATACGCAATCCAGCCCAAGTACCTAAAGATAGACAAAGAAAGCACATAACAGAAAAACGGCTCTGAGAAGGAAAGACGATTCCACTTTGAACAGTTTTGTCCAAAAGAAGTAAGCTCGTTTTTGGGTGAATTTTGGGTTTTAGCACTCGAAAATTCTCGCACTTACACAAAAATACTCGTAAAAAAGTTCCGAAAAACGCGAGAAATTACGAATTTTTCGGAACTTTTTTAATTATTTGTACATATAACAATTGCTCATAACCCGAAGGTCGTGGGTTCAAATCCCTCCTCCGCATCCAAAGTGTTCAAGAAAATGGACAGCACACCATCTATGCCCACAGATGTTAAGGCAAAATATATTTACTTTTCTTCTCTAAGCTGCTGATATTTTTGTTGCACGGTGCGCCGAGCAATCCGGATATTACTTCGAGTCTGAGGCTTTTTTTCGCTTTAGGCGTTTTTTGCCCGATTTGCACATTAAAAGAACATATATGAAATGCAAAAAGGACTGCGTAGTTTTACTACGCAGTCCTTTTGACCTTTGGTGAATATTACTTCTTGCCCTTGGAGGCAATCATTGC
>JAZULF010000138.1:0-2910 GCA_045643645.1 Oscillospiraceae bacterium | reverse complement strand
TCGCCCTTGTTTATATCAACGCTTACGCCCTTGAGCGCCTCTGTATTCTCAAAGGTTTTGCAAAGATTCTTAACCTTTAGCATTTTTGGCAAGCCTCCTCTCAAAGCTCTTGAGAAGCTGAGTAAGAACAATGACAATGATAAGATAGGTTGCCGCAACGGTCAGCAGGGGATTCACCGCATCATAGGTGTTGTTGCGGATGAGGTTGCCCGCGCGGGTTAAGTCAACAACCGCGACATAGCCTGCAACTGCGGTTTCCTTCAGCAGCGCGATAAGCTCGTTGCCGATTGCGGGCAGAATGTAGCGTACGGCCTGCGGCAGAATGACCTTGCGCATTGCCTGCAGCTTATTCATACCGAGGCTTCTGCCTGCCTCCATCTGTCCCTTGTCGACTGCGTTGATGCCGCTGCGGATAAGCTCCGCCATATACGCGCCGGAGTTTATACCGAAGGCGATTATGCCGACAACGATGCCGTCTGCCGAGGTCATGATGATGAAGAAGAATATCAGCAGCAGCACGACGATGGGGATACCGCGGATAACGGTAACATACAGGTCGCACAGCCATGCCAGCGGCTTAAGCGGCTTGACATCCTCGGCAAAGTATTTAATAACTGCCACAACCGTGCCGATAACAATACCGATGCACAGTGCGCCGACAGTCATAATCGCAGTATTCTTAAGGCCCTCGATGAGCATGGTGTAGTAGCCCGTCTCGACGAAGGTCTCGTATAATTTTTCAAACCAAGCTGTAATCATTGCATTCATAAATTAATTTCCTTATAACCGCCAAGCACTCGGAGTGAAATTCTCCGAGTGTCTGGCCAGATGTATTTATATAATACCGCGGGAGGTACATCCGCGGTGTTATATCTCAGGTGCGGTGTAGGGTGCGCCGTATTTTTCGAAGATTGATGCTACTGTGCCGTCATCAACAAGCTCCTTGAGGATTGCGTTGACAGCGTCAACGATATTCTCGCTGCCGAAGGCAAATGCGAAGGCGTAGGGCTCGGTTGTCATTGCCTCATCGAGAATGATGAGTGCATCACCGTTTTCATCGTTGTAGGCTGCGCACATCTCAGCTGCGGTGAGGTCGTCGATGACCCATGCGTCAACCTTGCCGGTTGTCAGCGCAAGCTCTGCATCACTGTTTGCCGCAAAGGAACTTACCTCATAGCCGTTTTCAAGGCAGAAGCTCTCTGCTGTGGTTGCGGTCTGAACGGATACCTTCTTGCCCTCAAGGTCAGCCTTGCAGGTGATGTCGCTGCCCTTGAGAACAACGATTGCCTGCGCTGCGAGGCAGTAGGGGTCGGTGAAAAGCATATTCTTCTGACGCTTTTCGGTTACTGAAATGCCTGATACGCCGACATCGAATTTGTCTGCCTGAATACCGGCAATGACGGAGTCGAAGTCCATCTGCTCAATCTTCAGCTCAACGCCGAGCTTTTCGCAGACGAGATTCATTATCTCAATCTCGATGCCCTGAACCGAGCCATCGGAGCCGAGAGACTCAAAGGGCGGGAAGTCGGGGCTTGTGGCAATTGTGAGAACGCCTTTCTCCTGAAGGTCCTCAACTGTCTTTTCGCCGCTGCCGCATGCCGTGAGGCACAGTGCGAGCATTACAACTGCAAGTACAAGTGCGAGTGTTTTCTTCATGGCTCAGTTTCCTTTCATTTTCGATTTCACATATTCAATCTGGTTTTCAACTGATTTTACTGAGGTACCGCCGACGGAAATTCTCTTTTCCGCGCATGCGGCAATGTCGATTTCCGCATACAAATCGTTTTCAAACAGCTCGGAAAACTCCTTGTATTCCTCAATTGTCAGCGCCTCAAGCACCTTGCCCTCGGCAATGCACTTTGCAACAATCTGACCGGAAATCTTATATGCGCTTCTGAAGGGCAGTCCCTTCTTGACGAGATAGTCGGCAAGGTCGGTGGCATTGATAAAGCCCTTCTGAGCTGCGGTTTTCATATTCTCGGTTTTCACCGTCATGGTTGCTATCATCGGGGCAAATACCTGCAGGCACATCTTCACGGTATCGATTGCGTCGAATATGCCCTCCTTGTCCTCCTGCATATCCTTATTGTATGCAAGGGGCAGACCCTTCAGGGTTGTCAGGATTGCCATAAGCTCGCCGTATACTCTGCCTGTCTTGCCGCGGCAAAGCTCTGCCATATCGGGATTTTTCTTCTGCGGCATAATGGACGAGCCGGTTGTGTAGGAGTCGCTCAGCTCGATGAACTTGAATTCCCAGCTTGACCAGAGGATTATCTCCTCGGAGAAGCGGGACAGATGCATCATCAGTACCGAGTAGGCACTCAGCAGCTCAACGCAGAAGTCGCGGTCGGAAACGCCGTCAAGGGAGTTGAGCGCAATGCTGTCAAAGCCGAGCTTTGCAGCCTCCATATAACGGTCTGTGTCATAGGTTGTACCCGCAAGTGCGCAGCAGCCGATGGGCGATACATTCATACGCACAAGTGCGTCCTTCATGCGGTCAATATCACGCAGCAGCATCATTGCGTATGCCATGAGATGATGACCGAAGGTGACGGGCTGGGCACGCTGCAGATGAGTGTAGCCGGGCATAATCGATGCCTTGTGCTTTTCAGCCATTACGGTTACCTGCTCAATGAGCTCCTTGACAAGCTCTATAATCTCATTGGTCTCGTCGCGCAGATACATTCTCAGGTCGAGTGCGACCTGGTCATTACGGCTTCTTGCGGTGTGCAGTCTCTTGCCGACATCGCCTACGCGCTCGGTGAGCACCTGCTCAACAAACATATGTATATCCTCGCAGCTCATATCAAACCTGAGCGCACCGCTGTCAAGGTCTGCGAGTATCTTATCGAGAGCATCGATGAGTATCTCTGCATCCTGCTGCGGAATTATTCCCTTTGCACCCAGCAT
>JAZULF010000137.1:0-15732 GCA_045643645.1 Oscillospiraceae bacterium | reverse complement strand
GGCTATGTCAAAAAGTACCTAGAGGAGCGACAGCTCAAGGTCACAAAGGCGGAGGAGAACCGACTTGTAAAGGGACTTGTAGGCGTAAAGCGCACAACCGGTCAGCACCCCGGCGGACTTGTTGTTGTACCGCAGGATATGGATGTAACGGACTTCTGTCCTGTGCAGCACCCCGCCGATGACCCCAAAAGCGGCATTATTACCACGCATTTTGAATACCACTGCATGGAGGCAAACCTCCTTAAGCTTGACGAGCTCGGTCACGATGACCCGACAATGATTCGTATGCTTGAGGACGCAACGGGCGTTGACGCAAAGAAAATTTTGCTGTCAGACCCCGATACCATGCAGATATTCACCACCCCGACGGTGCTTAATCTTCCCGATGATGACCCCATTATCGGCAAAACGGGTACAATCGGCATACCCGAATTCGGCACACCCTTCACCCGTCAGATGCTTGTTGAAACCCAGCCGACGCAGTTTGATACTCTCGTCAGACTGTCAGGCTTCTCACACGGTACTGATGTATGGGCGGGCAATATACGCGATCTCATCGTAAACGGCATTGCAACGGTTAACGAAACCGTCGGCTGTCGAGACGATATTATGATTTACCTCATTCAGAAGGGTATGGAACCCAAGCGCGCCTTCAAGTTCATGGAGGCTGTCCGTAAGGGTGCAATACATAAGGGTAAGTCATGGCCTGACGGCATTGTTGAGGAGATGCAGTCACTCGGCGTTCCCGAGTGGTACATCGAATCCTGCCGCAAGATACAGTACCTGTTCCCGAAGGCGCACGCCGTTGCATATGTTATGATGGCGTTCCGCATTGCCTGGTTCAAGGTGCATGAGCCGCTCGCGTTCTACAGCGCATATTTCTACCGCCGCAGTCAGAAGGACGGCTTCGATGCTGAAATGATGATGGGCGGTGCCGATGCGGTAAGACGCAAGATAAACGAGCTTAAGAAAAAGCCCGATATCACCGCCAAGGAGGATGACCTCATGACCACCCTTGAGGCGGTCTACGAGTTCAATATGCGCGGTTTTGAGTTTGCGCCCATTGACCTGTACAAGTCCGATGCGGTCAAATTCATCATCACCGATGACGGCAAGCTGCTGCCTCCGTTTGTAGCAATCTCGGGTCTCGGCGAAACCGCGGCACGCGATTTGCAGAAATGTACTGCAAACGGACAGACCTACATTTCAATTGAAGAGGTCAGTGCGGCATGTCCCAAGGTCAGCCAAAGCCATCTTGACACTCTCAAGCGCCTCGGCGCACTCGGCGAAATGCCCGATGAGTCACAGATAAACCTCTTTGACGCATTTTAAGATGAAAAAATCCCCACTGCTTTTGCAGTGGGGATTTTGTAGTTTGTATCAGCCGTGCTGGCAGATGTAAGCGATTTTGCCGCTGTAGTATCTTGCATAGTCTGCCATGGGGTCCATGCGGTTGTCGTTGTAAAGCCAGCTGCCGTCAGACTGACGGACGAGCATCAGATAATCCTCATTTGCGCCGTCGTATGCATCAACAACGGAGGGTTCGCCGCTTGCCCACTTGTAGAAATCGGTTTCAGCGCCGCTTGTCCAGGTGAGAATGTCGGCATTGTTGCGGTAGCAGCCAATCCATACATACTTGACATTTGCGTCCTTGAGCAAATCACAGACAGCTGCGTAATCATCAGCGCTGCTGATGGTTGCGAGGTGGCCACCCATTTCCATGCATTTCTGCTCAGCCTTGTCCCAGCTGATGTCCTCAACAATAAGCTCATAAATGGGAGCCGCGGGAGTAGGCTCGGGAGTGGGTTCGGGAGTAGGCTCCGGAGTAGGCTCAGGTGTGGGTTCCGGAGTGGGCTCGGGAGTAGGCTCGGGCTTGAAAGCAGGAATAATGTCACTGAGACTGAAGCCCGACAGGGAAGCGGAGTCAATATGCTCGCTTGCATAGGCCGTGCCGCAAAGGAGAAGTACGATGACAAGCAGAGTGACAAACTTGACTCTGCGGGTCTTGACCTGATATGCAGTTACGATGGGGTGCTTCTTTCTTGCTTTTGCAGGCTCCTCAACCTTTTCAACTGCAGGCTGTTCCTGCTTGGGCTCGACCTTTGACTTGGGTGCTTCCTCCTTGACGGGAGCAGGCTTGACCTCGGGCTTGGGCTCGGGGGTAGGCATTACGGGAGCCACTTTAACTACGGGAGCAGCCTCGCTTTTTATTTCCTTTACGGGCTCTTCGCCGCAATAGGCTCTAAGTGCGTTCAAGAACTCCAAAGCGTCAGAGTATCTCTCACTTACCTCAAATGCGATTGCCTTTTCAACAATCTCGGCAAGGGGAGCCTCGGCTGCATTATGTACATCAATTTTCTCGCCGTTCATTCGGGTGCGCAGAGCGTTTGCTCTGACCTCGGGTGTCGGCTTGTAGTCTGCCATGGGGACAAACGGGACATTGCCGCAGTTCAATCCGACAAACAGGATAAGACCGATTGAGTATACATCGGAGCGTGAGGTTTTGGCACCGTTCCAGAAAACCTCGGGAGCCATATATTCAAGCTCGTCCTTTGTCCAACCGTCCTCACCCGCCTTGTCGGCAGGACCGACAACAACACCGGACTCGGTAATGGCAATGTTGCCGGGGCGGAAGCCGCCGCGGAAGCCGTTTTCATCGCACTGGCTTGCGGAAATCTCACAGAGCCTTTTGACAAGAGCGAGAAGCTCGTCCTTGGTCAGCTTGCCCAGACCGCTGCCGAGTGCGCTTTTGGGGTCAAATACAGGGGTATCAGCCATGATTTACCTCCATAAAGATTTATGTTAACATAATACCACGATGAAACGCCTAAGTCAAATATGAATATATCTTTTATTTTTGCTTGATTTGTGGTATTATTTCAGCAAACGACTCAGGAGGCAAAGGATGAACGGACACGAGTGTTATATAATCGGAGCAGGCGACTTTTTCGGCCTGAGTGAGATTCCCGACGACAGCGATTATGTCATTGCTGCCGATGCGGGCTATAAGTATTGCCGCGAGAACAACATAATACCCGACCTCGTGCTCGGTGATTTTGACTCTTTGGGTGTTGCCCCCGAGCATCCTAATGTGATGCAGCTTCCCGTTGAGAAGGACGATACCGATACGGTGTTTGCGATTAAGACGGGACTTGAGAAGGGTTACCGTCATTTCTTCATCTACGGTGGACTCGGCGGCAAGAGAAGCGACCACACGATTGCTAATCTGCAATCACTGCAGTATCTCGCAAACCGCGGCGCACGCGGCTGGCTTTTCGGCGAAAACTGTGTGTGGACGGCAATCAGGAACAGCTCACTTCGCATTGAGGGCGAGGGCAATGTTGCCGTGTTCTGCCTTGACGGCAGGGCAGAGGGAGTATCCCTCAAGGGACTTAAATATGAGCTTGACGATGCCGTTATAACCTCCGATTTTCCGCTCGGCGTGAGCAACAGTATGGATTGCAGTGAGGCGGAGATAGAGGTCAAAAACGGAACTTTGTTTGTAATGTACGATATAAATATAGGTGAGAAGAATTGATTAAATACAACGCAGGAAAATGTGATATAGCCGTAATCGGCGCAGGACACGCGGGCATTGAGGCCGCGCTTGCCGCTGCGCGTCTCGGTCTTGATACAATATGCTTCACCGTCAATCTTGACAGTGTCGGCAATATGCCCTGCAACCCCGCAATAGGCGGCACGGGCAAGGGACATCTTGTGCGTGAGCTTGACGCTCTCGGCGGCGAGATGGCAAAGGCAGCGGACAAGGCATGCATTCAGTACAGAATGCTCAACCGCGGCAAAGGTCCTGCGGTGCATTCTCTGCGCGCGTAGGCTGACCGCAGACACTATCAGGAGGTAATGAAGCTCACCCTCGAGCAGCAGGAAAATCTGCGCACCAAGCAGGCGGAGGTAGTTGAGATAGGCACCGAAAACGGTGCTGTCTGCTCGGTCACAACGCACACGGGAGCAGTATATGAGTGCAAGGCGGCAATCATTGCAAGCGGCACTTATCTTGACGGCAGAACAATAGTCGGCGAGGTCATCCGCTCCGAGGGTCCCGACGGACTTGCAGCAGCACGCTCATTAACATCCTGCCTTGTGGATATGGGACTTAATATCCGCCGCTTCAAGACGGGTACTCCGCCGCGCGTAAACGCACGCAGTGTGGACTTTTCAAAAATGGAGCTGCAGGAGGGTGACGCAGAGCCTGAGGGCTTCTCCTTTGAAACCATACAGCCGCCCGAGAACAAGGCAGTTTGCTACCTTACATATACAAACGAAAAAACCCACAAGATTATTCTTGATAACATCAACCGCAGCCCCATATACTCAGGCGTGATCGAGGGCATAGGTCCGAGATACTGCCCGAGCATCGAAACCAAGATAATGACCTTTAAGGATAAGCCGCGCCATCAGCTCTTCATCGAGCCTATGGGAATGAATACGCAGGAGCTGTATATTCAGGGCTTTTCCTCGTCACTCCCTGAAGAAGTTCAGCTTGAAATGCTGCACACTATCGCAGGACTTGAGAACGCGGAGATGACGCGCTGCGCCTACGCAATTGAATATGACTGCGTTGACCCGACGGAGCTTTATCCCACTCTTGAAACCAAGAAAATTTCGGGTCTTTACGGAGCGGGACAGTTTAACGGCTCATCGGGCTATGAGGAGGCTGCTGTTCAGGGCTTTGTAGCAGGTGTCAATGCCGCGCTGAAACTCAAGGGCGAGGAGCCTATGATTCTCAAGCGCAGCGACGGTTATATCGGAACGCTGATTGATGACCTTGTAACCAAGGGCACAAACGAGCCGTACAGAATGATGACCTCACGCAGCGAGTACAGACTACTGCACCGTCAGGATAATGCTGACCTTCGCCTCAGCGGCATCGGTCTGCGCATAGGTCTTGTATCCGAGGAACGCTATCAGGCGGTGCTCGATAAGTACGAGCAGGTAAAGCTTGAGATTAAGCGCCTTGAGCGCACACACATAGGTCCTTCTGACGAGCTTAATGCGCTGCTCAGAGAAAAGAACACCGCCGAGGTAACAAGCGGTGCTTCGCTTGCGGATTTAATCCGCCGCCCGCAGCTTGACTACGCAATGCTTGCACAGTTTGACAAGGAGCGTCCCGAGCTGCCTAAGGCTGTGTGGTATCAGGCGGAGATTAGCCTGAAGTACGAGGGCTATATCAAGCGCCAGCTAAAGCAGGTCGAGGAGTTTACGCGCATGGAAAAGCGCCTGCTGCCCGATGATATCGATTATGATGAGGTAACGGGACTTCGACTTGAGGCGCGCGAAAAGCTCAAGAAGATAAGACCGCACAGCTTCGGTCAGGCAAGCCGCATTTCGGGCGTTTCGCCTGCCGATGTGTCTGTGCTTATGGTATGGCTGGAGGGCAGAAAATGAGTAAAATAGTACTCGGCTTTTCCGGTGGAGTAGACTCCGCGGTCTGTGCGTCCTTACTTAAGAAGGCAGGCCACGAGGTCGTAGGAATGTACCTTGACAATGCAGGCGAGGATGCCCGAAACGATGCGATTAAAACCGCGGAGTTTATAGGCATTCCTCTTGAGATAAAGGATGTGCATGCAGACCTCGACAGACTTGTGTGCAGCCGCTTTATGCAGGCTTATCTCGATGGCGAAACCCCGAATCCCTGCATAATCTGCAATCCCACGCTGAAGTTTGCATCGCTGTTAAGCTATGCAGACGAGATAGGTGCAGATAACATCGCAACCGGTCACTACGCAAGAGCGGAAAGCGGCGTGCTGTACAAGGGTATGCCGTCTAATGACCAGAGCTATATGCTCTGCCGCATTAAGCGCGAGCAGCTTGATAGACTTATCCTGCCGCTCGGCGGATATGAAAAGACCGCTGTGCGCGAGCTTGCTGCAGGACTTAATCTGCCCGTTGCTCATAAGCCGGACAGTATGGAGATTTGCTTCATTCCCGATAAGGACTATATCGGCTGGCTCGGCAGACGCACCGAGCTTCCGCCCGAGGGTAATTTCGTATTCCACGGTGAGGTAATCGGTCAGCACGAGGGCATTTACCGCTACACGGTAGGTCAGCGCAGAGCGGGACTTTATAACGGCAGAAAGCTCTACATATCGGGCATCAATGCCGAGAAAAACGAGATTGAGCTTGCCCTCTGGGAGGAGCTTTTCAAAACCGAGGTCAATGCGCGTGAGTTCAATTGGCTGTGTGAAAAGCCTGCAGAACCCATTCGCGCAAGCGTAAGAGTAAGGCACACAAAGTGGGAAAACCCGCCCTGCACAGTGTATGCAGAGGGCGATACCGTGAAGATAATCTGCGATGAACCCGTGCGCGCACCCGCAAGGGGACAGTCGGCTGTTTTGTATGACGGTGACAAAGTCCTCGGCGGCGGATTTATTTTTTGAAAATTGTCGAATTTAGTGTTGACTCGGCACACAATTTGTGAGAAGATACTGAACAATAACATTCAGGAGGAACATCATGGCAACATACTTTAACGAACCGTCAAGAACATTCAGCGAGTACCTGCTTATCCCGGGTTACACAAGCGAAGAATGCACACCTGCAAATGTAAGTCTTAAAACTCCGCTGGTTAAATTCAAGAAGGGCGAAGAGCCCGCAATAAGCCTGAATGTGCCCTTTACCTCCGCAATTATGCAGTCGGTATCTAATGACACAATGGCAATCGCTCTTGCAAAAGAGGGCGGCATTTCCTTTATCTACGGCTCTCAGTCTATCGAGGACGAGGCTGCAATGGTAGCAAAGGTAAAAAGCTACAAGGCAGGCTTCGTAACCTCCGCGTCAAATGTCAAGCCCGACCAGACTCTGGCAGACATTCTCGACCTCAAGGAAAAGAACGGATTTTCCACCGTCGCAGTTACCGAGGACGGCACTGCAAACGGCAAGCTTCTCGGAATCGTATCCAGCCGTGACTACCGCGTAAGCCGTACAAGCCCCGACACCAAGGTCAAGGAATTTATGACTCCGTTTGAAAAGCTCGTAACCGCTCCCGAGGGTACCTCCCTTAAGGAAGCAAACGATATCATCTGGGACCACAAGCTGAACTCTCTGCCCATCATCGACGCAGATGGAAACCTTCAGTACTTTGTCTTCCGCAAGGACTATTCCGAGCATAAGGCAAACCCCAATGAAATTCTCGACGCACAGAAGCGCTACATCGTCGGTGCAGGTATCAACACCCGCGACTACGAGCAGCGCGTTCCCGCACTCGTTGAAGCAGGCGTTGATGTTGTCTGCCTCGACTCCTCCGACGGCTACTCCCACAGACAGAAGACCGCTATTGAGTTTATCCGTTCAAAGTACGGTGACGCACTGAAGGTCGGCGCAGGCAATGTTGTTGACCGTGACGGCTTCCTCTTCCTTGCAGAAGCAGGTGCAGACTTTGTCAAGGTCGGCATCGGAGGCGGCAGTATCTGCATCACCCGCGAGACAAAGGGCATCGGCCGTGGCCAGGCAACCGCACTCATCGAGGTTACCGCAGCAAGAGACGAGTACTTTGAAAAGACCGGCATCTACATTCCCGTATGCTCTGACGGCGGTCTTGTACACGATTATCATATGACCCTCGCACTTGCAATGGGTGCAGACTTCCTCATGATGGGCCGCTACTTTGCCCGTTTTGACGAAAGCCCCACTGAGAAGCTCATGATTAACGGCGTATTCGTCAAGGAATACTGGGGCGAAGGCTCCAACCGCGCACGCAACTGGCAGCGCTACGATATGGGCGGCCGCGGCGGCAAGCTCTCCTTCGAGGAAGGCGTTGACTCCTATGTAACCTACGCAGGTCCTCTGCATGATAACCTCGAGAAGAGCGTTTACAAGATTAAGTCCACTATGTGCAACTGCGGTGTAACCAATCTTGCAGACCTCAAGCGCGATGCAAAGCTGACTCTGGTTTCCTCCGTCAGCATCGTCGAGGGCGGCAGCCACGATGTTATTCTCAAGACCTCGCGCGGAAACAACTGATTTGATATTTGAAAATCCCCGACTTTAAGTCGGGGATTTTTTTGTTCGAAAATTAATTCACACAAATTTTGTAGGAATTGTTGACAAATGTGTTTTTGTGGCGTATTATACACAAGGAAACAAAACCTATGTAATTTGTAGGAATTAAAAAAGGAGCGAAGACAATGACTAAAATGACCGCTAACTGTATCTGTTGCAACATCTGTAGCTGTCGATGTTGTTGTCGTCGCATGCCATGATTTTGTAACTCACACTACATTATTATGCGACGGCAGTATTATGCCGTCGCTTTTTTTGTTGAAATGAAAGGAAAACTAAAATGAAAATATATAAGTCCGTTGATGAATTGGTAGGTAATACTCCTCTGGTTGAGCTCAGAAACATTGAAAAGTCCGAAAATCTCGCAGCAAGACTTCTTGTCAAGCTTGAAAAGGCAAACCCCGCAGGCTCTGCAAAGGACAGAGTCGCAAAGGCAATGCTCGATGATGCCGAGGCAAAGGGCCTGATAGGCGAGGGCAGCGTAATCATTGAGCCGACAAGCGGCAACACGGGTATAGGTCTTGCGGCAATCGGCGCATCAAGAGGCTACCGCGTTATCATTGTAATGCCCGACAGTATGTCAAGAGAGCGTCAGCTGCTTATGACAGCCTACGGCGCAGAGCTTGTGCTGACCGACGGCAAGCTCGGAATGAGCGGCGCAATCGCAAAGGCCGAGGAGCTTAAAAAGGAGATACCCGGCAGCATCATTGCAGGCCAGTTTGAAAATCCCGCAAATCCTGCCGCACACAGAGTAACAACCGGTCCCGAAATCTGGAACGATACCAACGGCAATGTCGATATTTTTGTAGCAGGCATCGGCACGGGCGGCACAGTCAGCGGCACGGGCGAGTATCTTAAATGCTGCAATAAAAACATCAAGGTCGTAGGTGTTGAGCCCGCAGGCTCACCGCTGCTCACAAAGGGCATCGCAGGTCCGCACGGACTACAGGGCATCGGCGCAAACTTTGTTCCCGATAACCTCGACAGAGATGTCCTTGACGAGATAATGACCGTAACAGATGATGAAGCCTATGCAGCAGGCAGAGCAATTGCACGCAAGGAGGGACTTCTTGTCGGCATAAGCTCGGGCGCGGCACTTCACGCAGCCATTGAGCTTGCAAAGCGCAGCGAAAACTACGGCAAGACCGTTGTTGCGCTTTTGCCCGATACAGGCGAGAGATATCTCAGCACCAAGATGTTCATGGAGGATTGACCCTTGTTCCGCGATTTGTTTGAAACAGTAAATGCATATATGGAAAGAGACCCTGCAGCGAGAAATCCGCTTGAGATTCTGCTGCTTTACCCCGGCGTAAAGGCAGTGCGCTATCATCGCAAGGCGCATTGGTGCTACGAGCACGATTTCAAATTCCTTGCGCGAGTAATATCTCAGATTTCGCGCCACCGCACGGGCATTGAAATTCACCCCGGCGCAAAAATCGGCAGACGCCTTGTTATCGACCACGGTATGGGCATCGTAATTGGTGAAACCGCGGAGATAGGTGATGATTGCCTTATCTACCACGGCGTAACCCTCGGCGGTACGGGTAAGGACAGCGGCAAGCGCCACCCCACAATAGGAAATAATGTCCTTATCGGCACGGGCGCAAAGGTGCTCGGACCGTTCAAGGTAGGCGATAACAGCCGAATAGCGGCAAACTCAGTAGTGCTCAGCGAAATTCCTTCTGACAGCACCGCTGTCGGTGTACCTGCAAGGGTTGTAAAGCGCAAGGGCATAAAGACAAATTATGCAGGCGAGGTTGACCAGGTCAGCGTATCCGACCCCATTACAGAAGAGCTTGCGGCAATCCGCCGCGCTCTGTGCGAGCTGAATACGCGCTTGCAGTAAGAATAATAAAAGCTCCCGAAGAAAACCTTCGGGAGCTTTTTGCTTTTGTTATTCTGTTCTGAGTGCAACGACGGGGTCCTTGTTTGCGGCAACGCGCGAGGGGATAAGTCCTGCGACCACAGTAAGCATCATACTGATTACAACAAGTGCAACAGCTGCAAGCGGCGGAAGCACTGCGTTGATGGAGTAGATGTTCGTTAAGTGGTGTACAATTGCGTTAATCGGTATGCATAGAAGTATTGTAACAAGTATACCGATAAGACCCGCACCGAAGCCTACGATAACGGTTTCTGCATTGAATACGCTGGAGATATCGCGCTTTGATGCGCCGATTGCACGCAGAATACCGATTTCCTTGGTGCGTTCGAGAACGCTGATGTAGGTGATAATGCCAATCATTATGCTCGATACGATAAGGCTGATTGCAACGAATGCGATGAGAACATAGGAGATGACATCTATTATCTTTGTAACGGAGCTCATAATCAGTCCGACATAGTCGGTGTAGCTGATTTTGTCAGCCTTTTCAACACTGTCATTATAGCCCTCGATGATTTCATTGACCGCATCCTTGTCTGCAAAGGTGGAAACGAAGATATTGATTGCGGCAGGGGAGTCGAGGTCAACATAGCCGAGTATGCGGAGATTCTCCTTGTAGCTTGAGTCGGAGAAGGTTTCGGGCATAAAGCTGTCGTATATCAGCTTGTAGCCTTCATCGGTGAAGTAGCAGTTGTCGAAGGCTTCAGCAAGGCTTTCGGCGGGCAGTGAGCTCATTGAGGACTTGACGCCTTCTGCGTATTTCTCAGCAATCTGCGCGGACATCATCTCGCGCATATATGCAAACAGAGTGTCATCGTCCATCGCCTCGAGAATGTCCTTGTACTCGGGATAGTTCTCAATGACTGTCTTCTCAATGTCCTCACGGCTTACGCCGTCAAGCTGCTCATCGATTATCTTGTCGATGTAGGACTGCGGAGCAACGGACATATATCCGATGTAGATTTCAGCCTTTTTCTCAGCACTTATGTCCTTACAGTACTCAATAACTGTGTTCTTGATTTCATCATCGGAGGGAGCTGCATCCTCATCCTTGAAAGGCAGACCGGTGAAAATATCGGTATTGGGGTCTGCAAGCTGGTCCTTGACGAGCTGCTTTTGTGCTGTTTCATCAACAATCTTCTTGGTCAGTGCGCTGGTGTAGCCGATTGAGCCTGACTCCATCATTCCGCTTACAGCCTCTGCATTCTGACGCACTACGCCGACAATCTTAAGCTCCATTGCATTGTTGTACAGAGTCTTCAGACCAAGCTCATCACTGCTGATGTTTATATACTTATTGGTTACGGGGTCAAGCTGATAGCAGTCGGCAGGGAGGATAAGACGGAAGCTCTGATTGCAGATGTCGGCGTAGCTCCAGCTTTCAATCTTGGTATTATCAACCTCTTCACCCGTCATATACTGCGTCATTGCGTTCATCATATCGTTTGCGGACTTAAGACCGAGCGCGTACAGAACAAGGTCGGATACCTCGTTGTTCTGGTCAACGATGAGGACAACCTCGTCATAGCTTTCGGGCCATGAGCCGTAAAGCACATCGTACTGCTGACGCATAAGGCTGCTGACAAGCTCATCACCGTCGCCGGGCAGCATCTCCTGCCATACATTGAACTGGCTTGAGGTTGCCGAGGCACCCGAGGCGCTGAACATATCGTTCATAGACGAGCTGACAGACTGCTCAGCCTCCTCACCGATAACACCTGCTCGCATAGAGCTGAACAGAGCCATAACATCGGATTGAATAATCTTGCCGTCTGCGTCCTTGGTGTAGAGATTCATCGGCAGATTGTAGCTGTACTGAATGTTGGAAACATGCTGCTTCAGCGGAGTGTCGCCACTCATCTGCTCGTCGAGGTAGTCCTTGAATGCGGTAAGGTTGTTGGTCTGAACCTCGGTGTTGGACATGGCACTCATCATATCGTACATGATGGTGTTTGCGTATACCGCATCGTCATCGTGCGTGTTTTCCGCGTCCTCGGAATTAAGACCCATAAGCGTGGTCATAAGCTCGGACATATCAACTGTTTCCGCCATAATTGTGAGCGGGTAGGTTGACAGTGTGTCCTCCTGCACCTTGTCGATGTAATTGTTTACGCCCGTTGAGATTGAGAGAATAAGCGCGATGCCTATGATGCCGATACTGCCTGCAAAGGAGGTTAGCAGAGTGCGTCCCTTCTTGGTCATAAGGTTGTTGAGCGACAGCGACAGCGCGGTGATATAGCTCATTGCGGTCTTTTTAAGACTCATACCCGAATCGGTGTCAGCCACGGCGGTGTACGGCTCGGTGTCATCTGTGATAAGACCGTCCTTGGGGCGGATAATGCGCGAGGCATAGTCCTCGGCAAGCTCGGGGTTGTGGGTAACCATTATGATGAGCTTATCCTTGGAGATGTTCTTGAGAATCTCCATAATCTGAACGCTCGTGTCGGAGTCGAGTGCACCCGTAGGCTCGTCGGCAAGCAGAATGTCGGGGTCATTTACAAGTGCGCGGGCGATTGCGACTCGCTGCATCTGTCCACCGGACATCTGATTGGGCTTCTTATTAAGCTGGTCGCCCAGACCGACCTGCTCAAGCGCGTGAATTGCACGCTCGCGGCGCTCAGCCTTTGAAACACCTGACAGAGTAAGCGCAAGCTCAACATTGGAAAGCACCGTCTGATGCGGAATGAGGTTGTAGGACTGGAAAACAAAGCCGATTGAGTGATTGCGGTAGCTGTCCCAATCTCTGTCGGAGTAGTCCTTTGTGGAGCGCCCGTTAATAATGAGGTCACCGTCGGTGTAGGTATCAAGACCGCCTATGATGTTCAGCAGCGTTGTCTTACCGCAGCCCGAGTGACCGAGAATGGCGACAAACTCACTCTCGCGGAACTCAAGGTCGATGCCCTTGAGCGCGTGAACGGTGTCCTCGCCTATGGAATAATCCTTTGTAATGCCTTTAAGCTTCAGCATAGCAAACCTTCCCAAACTAATTTAAATATAATAAAGTATTATCACCTTTTTTAAGAGCTAAGTCAATAGATATTGCAAAAAGTTCAAAATTACGCCGTGTTGACAATTGATGCGCACTGGGTTAAAATGAATCAGCTATGCCTCCGTAGCTCACCGGGATAGAGCGTGCGCCTCCTAAGCGCAAGGTAGTGAGTTCGAGTCTCGCCGGGGGTGCCACAAAGCCGCAAAACGATAAGTTTTGCGGCTTTGTTATTTTTCGTATGTTATCAGAGGATTAGAAAGATTTGCTACGGTATGCCTGACATACCAAATAAGTAGAACATAAATCGCAAATGCGGCTAAAACACTTGACCATACAAGTAAAATTTATTAGAATATATAATAAATCAGGTAAAAGGAGAAAGCTATATGGGAGTCAAGGAAATTGCCGAGGCGGCAGGAGTATCGCAGGCGACCGTATCGAATGTACTGAATGGCCGTAAAAATGTCGGTGAAGAAACACGCAGACGGGTTCTTGAGATTTGCGAGGAACTCGGCTATGAGGGCCTGTCTAAGCATCGCCATGTTGACAAAAACCGCACCATACTATTTAACTTCTCTGATTTCGACCGACAGTTTTACCTGAAGATAATTCAGGGCATAAGTGATTGCGCCTATGCAAATGACTATGACCTTATAATCTGCACCTCTCGCTCCTGCGAGCGATTTATGTCCAAGAAGATAACCAGCGGCTGCATCATGCTCGACCGCCATTGCCCTGACCAGCTGCTTTGGGATAGCGCGGAGAAGGATTATCCCATACTTGCAATGGACAGAATCTTGGACCAGCGCTGTATTAAAAGCCTGGTTGTAAACAATTATAAGCCGATGGCGGAGCTGACAGAGGAGCTTGTTGCGCGCGGCTACCGTTCCTTTGCCTTCCTTGCAGGTCTTGATACCAGCGATACGCAGGAACGCTTTAAGGCGTTTAAAAATGTGCTCGAAAAGCACAACATTCCCTTTAATCGTTCCGACTACCTGCTCGGAGATTTTCGCGAAAAGAGCGGCTATAAGGCGGCAAAGCTAATGATGCTTTCTGAAAAGCTTCCGCAGGCACTCGTATGTGCAAATGACAATATGGCTATAGGCGCAATGCGAGCTTTCCGTGAGGGCGGAATTAGAGTTCCTCAGGATATTGCAGTTACGGGCTTTGACGGTACTCCGCTTGCGGCGGAGCTCGACCTTACCACCGTCGATATTCCCAATTACGAGCGCGGCTACCTTGCGGCACAGCAGCTTATTGCTTTGCTTGAAGGCAGCGAAGATTACAGCACCTTTATGCTGTCGGCATCGGTGCATCTGAGGGGTTCTGTGCTTCCTCGTTGTCCTCAAAAATGATATACTATAAAATTACCTCAATATTTACTAAAATATTGAGGTAAATTTTTTGAGATTTAAGTAAAATAATGCCATTGTTCATTCCATTTAGACAATCGCGAAGATGGCGGTTTGGATATATCAGAGAAAAAAGCAGACATATATATACAAAACAGTCTATATGGTATAGCATAGTATGCAGATAGCCGTATTTGGCTTACGGAAAAATACAATTTGGAGGATAACTATGAAGAAGACTACCAAGATTATCGCTCTGGTTCTTACTCTCTGCATGGTATTCTGCCTGTGCGCATGCGGCGCAAAGGAAGACAATGCCGAAGCAGCGAACAAGATTACTATTTTCCAGCAGAAGGCTGAGATAGCAGAGCAGCTCCAGGCACTCGCAGCAGAGTACACCAAGGAAACCGGCGTTGAAGTCGAAGTCTGGGCACAGGCAGGCGACGATTACTACGCAAACCTGAAGACCAGCCTTTCCAGTGAATCCGGCCCCACCATCTTTACCCTGAACTCCGATGCAGAGATTACCGAGGTTAAGGATTACCTCGCAGACCTGTCCTCACTCAGCTTCATCGGTGACATTGACAGCACACTTCTCGCAGTGCGCGATGAAAAGACCGTCGGTATCCCCATGACCGCAGAGGGCTTTGGCCTTGTTTACAATAGTGACCTCGTAGACCCTGCTAAGCTTACCGATATGGACGCACTTTGCGCAATGATTAAAGAAAACGGTAAGGACCTCACCACCCTCGGCCTCTCCCAGGAAGACTACTTCCTCGCAGGTCATATGTTCAACTTCCCGTTTGCACTTCAGTCTGACCCCGTTGCATTCTGCCAGCAGGTTATGGCAGGCGAGGTTAAGCTTGCTGATGTTGCTGAGTTCCAGCAGTACGCACAGCTTCTCGCAGCAATCCGCGACAACCAGGTCAACCCCGTTGAGGTTACCTATGATAACAACTGCGGCGACTTCGCAACCGGCAAGACCGCAATGGTACATCAGGGCAACTGGGCATACGGCGTCATGAAGGACTTTGAGCCCGCATTTGATATGGGCATCACCGGCCTTCCCATCAACGGCAACAATAAGATTGCAGTCGGCGTTCCCAGCGTCTGGGCAGTAAATGCAGATGCATCCGATGCAGAGCAGAAGCTCGCACTCGACTTCCTGAACTGGCTGTACACATCTGAGACCGGCGTTCACTACCTGATGGACGAATTCGGCTTCATCCCCGTTGTTAAGGGCATGGAGAACGAGAATATGGATCCTCTCTCCGCAGCAGTTGCAGAGAAGATTTCCACCGGCGACATTCTGCCCTGGACCTTCAACACCGAATGGCCTGCAGGCATCATCAGCGTTGACCCCGCACCCATCACTCAGGAATTCTTCACCTCCGATATGAGCGAGGCTGACTTCCTGAACGCAATCAACGACGCATTCCTCAAGTATGCTGAGTAATTGCTGATAATTCAGTTAATAAGAGACCGTC
>JAZULF010000136.1:0-6439 GCA_045643645.1 Oscillospiraceae bacterium | reverse complement strand
CGGCGGTGCGGTGTGGGCAATCTCCGTGCAAAGCGGCGCAAATCTGAGAGGTCTTGTTTACATACCCGTTTCAATGCCCGTGCTTGTGTTGTCCTTTGCGGTCATATACGGAGCGCTGAGTATTGTATTCCGCAGGGCGCTCAAGGGTGCGGACAAAAAGGTTTTCGATGTGCGCATTGAGTTTATGGGCAGGTGCGTTCAGCTTCGCGCGCTTTCCGACAGCGGCAACAGTCTTTATGACCCCTTGACTAACTGCGAGGTTATGATTTGCAGTGCCGAGAGTCTTGCGCCGATTTTTTCAGAGCGCGCTGAGCTTCTTAAAAGCGGCAACGCTGCGGATATTATAACCACCCCCGAGTATTCGGGCAGGCTGCGGCTGATTCCCTACTGCGCCGTTGGCACAGACTCGGGGCTTTTGCCTGCCTTCAGGCCCGACGAAATCACCGTTGACGGCAAAGCACGCGATGACTTGATTGTTGCAATCTCCCCTACCGCAATCTGCGGTGACGGCTTTGACTGCATTATCTGAAAGGAGCATATATGAGCATAGTTAAGCTAATTAAGGACTGGCTTGAAAAACATCTTGCGCCCGCACCTGCGGACATTTTTTATATTGGCGGCAGTGATGTACTGCCTCCCCCGCTCGAGCGTGAGGCCGAGGAAGCCGCGATTGCCGCAATGGAGGCAGGCGACGAAAAGGCAAGGCAGCTGCTTACTGAGCACAATCTGCGCCTTGTTGTTTACATCTCACGCCGCTTCGAAAACACGGGACTCAATCTCGAGGACCTCATTTCAATAGGCACAATAGGTCTAATAAAGGCAATAAACACCTTCAAATCGGCAAAGAACATCAAGCTTGCAACCTATGCCTCACGCTGCATAGAAAACGAAATTCTGATGTATCTTCGCAAGGTGAGCAATCAGCGCACGGAGGTCAGCTTTGACGAGCCTCTGAACACCGATTGGGACGGCAACGAGCTTTTATTGTCTGATGTTCTCGGCACTGACGATGACGAGGTGTGCCGTCCGCTTGAGGACGATGCCGACAGACAGATGCTTATGACGGCAATACAAACACTCAACGAGCGCGAGCGCGATATTATAATTCTCCGCTTCGGGCTTAACGGACATAACGAGCTTACGCAAAAGGAGGTTGCCGATATGATGGGCATCTCACAAAGCTACATAAGCCGCCTTGAAAAGCGGATAATCGTACGCCTAAGACGCGAAATGATTAGACAGATGCAGTAAAAAAGTACTCTCATCAAATGATGAGAGTACTTTTTTGTTATTGTTGTTTCCACTTCTTACAGCGGTTTGCGATGCGCTTTTTCTTGCGTATTCCGTGGATTGTAAAGTATGCCGCAAGTCCGACCACTACAGCCGCCATACAAACTATCGCATAGGTATCAACGCTGCCCTGAGTCTTAACCTCAAGCCACAGTGAGTCCATAAGCTGACTTGTTTCGGTCTGCAGGAACGAGAACGCTGAGCCGCGCCCGAGCGTTTCCGCATCGGGATAGGCTACATCACTCGCCACAGTATCGGGGTCCATATATTCCTTTGCCGCTGATACGGGGGTTGAATAACCGAGATAATCAAGATTCTGTCCCGATATTTCTGCGCCGCACAGGAAGTTTATATATGCCTCGGCAGCCTCTTTGTTCTGACAGCCCTTGGGTATGCACATTGCATCTATGAAGAGGTTGAAGCCCTCCTTGGGGAAATAGAACGCAAGGTTTTCGTTCTCTTCAGCCATCAGCAGATAATCGCCTGCGTAGTAGGGCGCAATCCACGCCTCCTCGCGCTCCATCTTGTCGAATATCTGGTCCATTACATAGCTCTGCACAAGCGGTTTCTGCTCAATGAGCTTATAGGCTGCGCTTCTAAGCTCGTCCGCATCCTCGGTGTTGATGCTCATTCCGAGCAAAAGCTCGGAGATTGCAAATGCATCACGGGGATTATCGAACATCAGAATCTTGCCCGCATACTTGCTGTTCCACAGCAAATCCCACGAGCCGATATCCGCTTCGTCAACAAACTTTGTGTTGTAGATAAGACCGACGGTGCCCCATGTATAAGGCACGGTGTACTTGTTTTCGGGGTCGAATGCCGTATTCTTGTAGGCATCGTCCACCAGCGCATAGTTAGGGATATTGTCGTAATCAAGCTCCTCGAGCATATCCTCGTCTATGAGTCTTGCAATCATATAGTCCGAGGGAATGATGACATCGTAGGTGCTGCCGCCCGTTTTGAGCTTGGTGTACATGGTTTCGTTCGAGTCGAAGGTCATATAGTTGACCTCGATGCCCGTTGCCTCGGTGAATGCCTTGTTGACATCTATATAGCCGTCTGTACCGTCGGATATATACTGTCCCCAGTTGTAGACATTAATCGTCACGGGCTCTGCCGATGCCGACACGGGCAGAATGCTGAGCATAAGGACTATGCACAGAACTAAAGGTAAGAGTCTTTTCATGCTCCCACCTGCTTTCTGCGGAAGGCACGGCGGTTTGCGCTTGTGCGCTTAAGGTCCTTCTCCTGCAGAAGATTCATAAGCACCATGACAATCAGGATTGCCGCAAACAGAAGCGTAAACAGTGCGTAAATCTTGGGCTGGAGAGGCTTTTTTGTGTAGTTGTAAATCTCGACGGGCAGGGTTACGAATCTCGGTCCGTAGACGAAATAGCTGATTACAAAGTCGTCAAGGCTCATTGTGAATGCCATAAGTGCTCCGGAGATTATGCCCGGTGTTATCTCATGGATGACAACCTTGTAGAATGCCTGGAACGGTGTGCAGCCGAGGTCCATTGCCGCCTCGCTGAGATTGGGGTCCATCTGCTGAAGCTTCGGCATAACCGACAAAATTACATACGGCAGGTTAAATGTGATATGCGCAATCAGCAGCGTTGCGAAGCCGAGAATGTTGTTTATCTTCATCATCGTACCGACAAAGGCAAACAGCAGTGCGAGCGAAACACCCGTTACAATCTCGGGGTTTGTGAGCGGGATATTGGTTACGCCCATTGTGAATCTGCGAAGGCGCGGTCCCATTGAATGTATGCCGAGGGCTGCGCAGGTGCCGATTACCGTTGCGACAAGGCTTGACAGCACCGCGACTATTACGGAGTTGAGCAGCAGCGGCAGAAGCACACTGTCGCGGAAAAGCTCCTTGTAGTTATCGAAGGTAAAGCTCTTGAACACCGCGATATCCATACCGCTGTTGAACGATGCAACACCGAGGACTATCATCGGTATATACAGAAACAGCAGAACGATTACGGTGAAGGTTGCGTTGAATTTTTTCATACCGTTATAACCTCCTCGTCATCGCCGAAGCGGTTCATAACGCCGATGCAGATGAATATCATGACCATCAGAATGAGGCTGAGCGCTGCACCGAGATTGGGGTTATATGCGGTTTTGAACTGGCTTTCGATTACATCGCCGATGAGCGTTGTGCCCGATGAGCCGAGCTTCTGGGAAATGTAGAAGGTTGAAACCGCAGGAACAAACACCATTGTAAAGCCGGAGATAATTCCGGGTGCGGACAAGGGCAGAATGACGCGCTTGAACACATTTGCGCTGTTGCAGCCGAGGTCCTCCGCTGCTTCAACAAGGCGCTTGTCAATCTTCATAATGACCGTGTAAAGCGGCATTATCATATACGGCAGGTAGTTATACACCATACCGAGCACAACTGCGCCGTTATTGCGGATAAGCGGCAGCGGCTCAAGTCCGAGTGCGGTTATGAAGTTATTGATAATACCCGTATCCTCCGTCAGCGCAACCCATGCAAGAGTGCGCAAAAGGAAACTGATGCACATAGGCAGCATGACGAGCATATACAGAAAGCGCTGCGTTGTTTCCTTGCAGCCTGCTATGTAATATGCAACGGGATAGCCGATTACAAGGCAGATTGCCGAGGATATGAGCGCAAGCCAGATGCTCTTGATGAGAATGGGCATATAATTGCCGAGGTTGGCAATATTTGCGAGCGTGAATTCACCCGTCTGCGAGTCCGTAAACGCGTAATAAGCCACTATTGCAAGCGGTATTACGGTGAACAGCGCCATCCACACGAGATAAGGTGCGGCAAGGGACTTACTCTTCATCTTCGCCGCCCTCCGCAGCTTCCTCTGCCTCGTCCTCAGAGCCCTCGGGATAAAGCTCGGGGTCGTCCATCTCGTCATATTCCTCGGAGTAGGAGCTGTAGTCGCCGAACATTCCCGAATACTCACTCTTGTGCATAATGTGGATATCCTCAGGCTCGAGGCGGATGCCGATATATGAGCCTACCTCGTGGAAATCGGTGGTCTGAATCAGCCACTTGAAGCCCATAAAGTCAACTATCGTATCATAATGAACGCCCTTGAAGGTTACGCTTGTAACCGTACCGCACAGATGTCCGTTATCGGCAGGCACGATGTCGATATCCTCGGGACGGATAACAACATCGACAGGCTCGTTTTTCTCAAAGCCTGCGTCAACGCACTTGAACTTGCGTCCGAAGAACTTTACAAGGCGGTCCTCAAGCATAACGCCGTCAAGAATATTACTCTCGCCGATGAAGTCCGCAACAAATGCGTTCTTAGGCTCGTTGTAAATATCCTCGGGTGTGCCTATCTGCTGGATTCTGCCCTTATCCATGACAACGACGGTGTCGGACATGGAAAGCGCTTCCTCCTGGTCATGAGTGACATATATAAAAGTTATGCCCATCGCCTGCTGAATGCGCTTGAGCTCGTTCTGCATATCCTTACGCAGACGCAGGTCAAGTGCGCCGAGCGGCTCGTCAAGAAGCAGCACCTTAGGTCTGTTTACAAGCGCTCTGGCAATGGCAACACGCTGCTGCTGTCCGCCGGACAGCTGCGATACCTTGCGATTTTCAAAGCCCTTCAGGCTGACAATCTCAAGCATTTCAGTTACGCGCTCATCAATCTCGTCCTCCGGCAGCTTTGCGATGCGCAGACCGAAGGCGACATTCTCGTACACATCAAGGTGCGGGAACAGCGCATACTTCTGGAAAACCGTGTTTACCTTTCTCTTGTGAGGCGGGACATCATTAATCCTCTCACCGTCAAAGAACACATCTCCGCTTGTGGGCTTGAGAAAACCACCGATAATTCTGAGCGTGGTTGTCTTGCCGCATCCGGAGGGACCCAGCAGTGTGAGGAATTCTTTATCATTGAAATACAGGTTAATATCGTCTAAAACGATCTCTTCGTCAAACGCCATTTGACAATTCACAAGGCGAATGAGTTCTTTGGACATTTATCCTCCCCCATTTCTATGTATTTAGAGCGAAAAAGACGCTCCGAAACTGCTTCCGGAGCGTCCTTTGCAGACGAGTACAATATACAGATAATACATTGTAAAGTCAATAAAAATCCCTAAAATTCGCTACATTTTTTTGCGTTTGGCTCACAGACTGTTCAAATCCGTAATTCCGAAATACTTTTCGGCAAAACCAACACTCTGTACACTGAATTTTTTGCCTCGCAGATACTCAAGACAGCCTGCATCCGTGGGGAATGCAAACTCGAGCTTGTAGGAGTAAAGTGCCTGCCCCTTTTCGCCGTAATCGCGGTTAAAGCGCTCGCTGCCGTACTTGCCGTCGCCTAACAGTGGGCAGCCGAAATGCGCCATCTGCGCTCTTATCTGATGCGTGCGTCCCGTAAGGAGTCTGCACTCAACGAGTGAAAGCGCCCCCTTCGAGGCAATGAGTCTGTACTCGGTAATTGCGGTCTTTGCACCCTGCTCAAAGCGGTTTTTGACATACACCTGATTTTTTGCCGCGTCCTTGAACAGATAGTTCTCTAACCTGCCCTGAGCGGGCTTAGGTCTGCCCTGCACCGCGCACAGATAATATTTTTCAATCTCGCGGTCGCGTATCTTGTCGTTGAGAATGCGCAGTGCCTCAGCGTTCTTAGCCGCAATTACAATGCCGCCGGTGTTGCGGTCAATGCGGTTGCACAGGGCGGGCGCAAAGGAGTTTTCCTCCTTGGGCTTCCACTCACCCTTCTGCGCCATATATGCCTGAATGTTCGCAATGAGGGTATTGTAATCCCACTGACCTGCGCTGTGGCAGAGAACACCCGGCTTTTTATCCGCAAGCAGAATATTCTCATCTTCGTAGACTATATTCAGCTTGGGAGTTCCGACCTTGAGATATGAGTTTTCCTCTCTGGGCTTTTCGAAGAACTCATCGTTAATATAAAGCTGCAGCACATCGCCCTCGTTAAGCCTTGTGTCGCGCTTTGCCCCCTTGCCGTTGAGCTTTATGCGCTTTATACGGATATACTTCTGCAGCAGTGCTTCAGGCAAAAGCGGTACTGCCTTGCCGACAAAGCGGTCAAGGCGCTGCCCTGCGTCATTCTTTTTTATCGTTAACTCTTTCATAAATGCAAGTATACACTCAGTTTCGTCTTAACGCAAG
>JAZULF010000135.1:0-2362 GCA_045643645.1 Oscillospiraceae bacterium | reverse complement strand
AAAATGTCTATCTTTGTCAAGGTTATTACCTCCAATTCAAAATACGATTATAAACAATTTTTTATTATATCATTCCGTGTTGGATTTTGCAAACGGAGGATAAAAAACGCAAATTCGCAGTGGGCTCAGTTGAAATATTATTATAATGTGGTATAATATATCAATTACTATGGGCAAATAGCAATAAAAAATAAACCGGAGGTTTTTGAATATGGCAAAGAAACAGTTTAAGGCCGAGAGCAAGCGTCTGCTCGACCTGATGATTAACTCAATTTACACCAACCGTGAGATTTTCCTGCGTGAGATTATCTCCAACGCATCCGACGCAATCGACAAGCTCTGCTACTTGTCTTTGACTGACGACAAGGTCGGTCTTGAGCGCTCGGATTACAGAATCCGCATCACCATCAACAAGGACGAGCGCACCGTTACCGTCAGCGATAACGGCATCGGTATGGACAAGGCTGACGCAGAGTCAAACCTCGGTGTCATCGCAAAGTCCGGCTCCTATAAGTTCAAGGGCGAGATGGATGCAGAGCAGGCTGAGAGCGAGGACCTGTCCATCATCGGTCAGTTCGGCGTCGGTTTCTACTCCGCATTTATGGTTTCCGACAAGGTAACCGTCATCTCCAAGAAGTACGGCGAGGAAACCGGCATCAAGTGGGAAAGCACCGGTGCTGACGGCTACACCGTCACCGAGTGCGACAAGTACACCGTCGGTACCGATGTCATCATGCACATCAAGGAAGACACCGAAGAAGAGGTATTCGGCTCCTTCCTCGAGGTATGGAAGCTCAAGGCACTCGTCAAGAAGTACTCCGACTATGTCCGTTGGCCCATCGTTATGGATATCACCCGTCAGGAGCAGCAGCCCACAGGCGAGACAGACAAGGACGGCAACCCCGTCATGCAGAATGTCAATGTCACCGCTCCCGAGACCGTCAACTCCATGGTCCCCATCTGGCAGCGCAGCAAGGCTGATGTAACCGACGAGCAGTGCGCCGAGTGGTACAAGGAAACCTCACGCGACCAGACCGACCCCGCAGTTATTCTGAGAGTAAACGCAGAGGGCAATGTTTCCTACAAGGCAATGCTCTTCGTTCCCGGCAAGGATATCGACAACAAGATGAGCGGCGCAGCAAAGAAGGGCATCAAGCTCTACTGCAACGGCGTTCTGATTATGGAAGACTGCGACAAGCTCGTTCACGATTACTTCGAGTTCGTGCGCGGCGTTGTCGACTCCCCCGACCTCAGCCTGAACATCTCCCGTGAGATTCTTCAGCACAACCGCCAGCTCAAGATTATCGGTCAGAACCTTGAAAAGAAAATCAAGGGCGAGCTCGAGAAGATGCTCCGCGATGACCGCGCAAAGTACGAGGAGTTCTGGAAGAACTTCGGTATCCATATCAAGTGCGGTGTCTGCGACGAATACGGCCGCTACACCGACTTCCTCAAGGACCTGCTTATTTTCTACACCTCCGAGGATTCCACCCAGACCCTCAAGGAGTACTACGATAATATGCCCGAGAGTCAGAAGGCAATCTACTACTGCACCGCAGACAGCGTAAAGAAGGCAATGAGCCTGCCTCAGTGTGAGGATGTCCTCTCCCGCGGCTATCAGATTCTCTACCTCGACCACCCCATCGACGAAACCGCACTTCAGCAGATTCGTATGTACGAGGGCAAGCCCTTCCTGAACATCATCACCGAGGACCTCGGCTTCCAGACCGAAGAGGAAAAGAAGGCAGAGGAAGAAAAGGCAGTTCAGAACAAGGAGCTGTTCGACTTTATGGTAGAGAGCATCGAGGCAGAGCATCTCAAGCAGGTCACTCTGACCAGTAAGCTCGTATCCTCCGCATGCTGCCTGACCACCACGGGCGGTCTTACTCTCGAGATGGAAAAGTACTTCCGTATGGGACCCAGCGAGGAGATGCGCAAGCTGCGCGCAGAGCGTGTGCTTGAGATTAACGGCGAGCATCGTGCATTCAAGGCAATCAAGGAAGCTTACGATGCAGGCGATAAGGAAAAGGCCGCTGCACTCAGCAAGATTCTCTATGCCCAGGCAGAGCTTATCGCAGGCGTTGAGATTGAAGACCCCGCAGCATACGCAGAACTCGTCTGCCAGCTTTTCTAAAAAGCGATTAGCTGTTCACCCTTTCGGTTTCGCATTCGCTCAACCACCTCCCCTCAAGGGGAGGCTTTGCCTGATTTTGCGATGCACATATTGGTTGATGGACGGACTTAACTTTAGTTTGCATTTACCGGTTGGGACACCTGCAATAACGATTAACTGCAGCCTAAAAACGAACAAAAAGCGCCACCCGGCGCCACCCTTCAGTCAGCTTCGCTGACAGCTCCCCTC
>JAZULF010000134.1:0-1831 GCA_045643645.1 Oscillospiraceae bacterium | reverse complement strand
CGAGAACTTTCGCAAAAAGGTACAAAAAAAGCTCCCGTCCTTGACAATGCAAGGACGAAAGCGCACAGCTTTCGTGTTACCACCTTACTTTATCTGCATCTCACGGTGCAGACCTCATCGAGTGCTATCACACTCTATCGCTATAATGGGCGACCCATCGCAATCTTACAAGCGCTCGACTGCGCAGCTCCGAGACCATGTTCGGCTTTACTCTGCGTACCCTCTTTCAGCGGCCAAGGGCTCTCTGTGCCGTTTTGCAAAGCTTACTCTTCTCTTCACAGCCTTTATGCACATACTTTAACCGAAGAGCACCGCTTTGTCAACAAACGAACAATCCGAATTTTTGCTCGATAGTTTTAATTTTTTGACTAATTTGCACAAAAACACGGGACAGGCTTTTACACCTGTCCCGTCTGTAATTTTATTTTATAACCACATTGCCCTCGCCGAGCATTTCCTTCAGCTCAGCGACAAGTGCCTCGTGAATAACGCACTGCGCACCGATGCGCTTTTTCTCCCGCTCGCAGTAGATTATCATCTGCTGCTTTCCGGGGAACATTGTGAGAATGAGTTCAATTTTCTTCAGCGCGGGATTTTCCGCGCTGTCAAGCTTCACCCACAGCTTCGCGCCCTCGGGCGGCTTAACTGCGGCAGCGGGCTTCTGCGGCTGATTATTAAGCTCGGCTATCGCGCCTATCGGCTTTATGACATCAACCATAAGCTGCGGCTCTTTTTCATCGCGCACGGAAATTCTGCCCTTAACGACAATCGCTGCGTTGTCGCGGATAAAGTTTCCGCCCGTATCGAGCGCGCGTTGGAACGCGATAAGCTCCATTGCGCCCGTATCGTCCTCGAGGTTAATGTAGCTCATGAGCGTGTTGGACTTTGTCGTGCGTGTCTTTGATGTCTGCACAACGCCCGCTACGGTTACAATCTGCCCGTCGGCAAAAGTCTTTGCTCCGTTCTCCGAGGCAAAGTCGGAGATAATCGCGCCTATGGGCACCGCACCTGCGCGGCGCACCTGCTCGCGATATTCGTCCATCGGGTGACCGCTTAGGTACAGACCCGTGGTCTCCTTCTCCATTGCCATAAGCTCCTGACGCGAAAACTCCTCGACCTCGGGAATTTTAATCTGCGTTGCGCCCATATCGGCAAAATCCGGCTCACCGAAGAGATTCATCTGACCTGCGATGTTGTTGCGCGCCTCGTGCTGAAGGCTGTCAATCATCACGGCGGAAATCTGCATAAGTGCCTTGCGGTTTATGCCCATACTGTCAAACGCGCCCGAGCGGATGAGATTTTCAACTGCGCGGCGGTTTAGGTCCTTGCCGCTCATTCTGCGGCAGAAGTCCTCAAAGCTTGTGAAGGCACCGTCTACCTTTCGCTCTGCAATAACCTCGTTTATAAAGCCGCGGCCTATGCTTTTTATTGCAACAAGACCGAAGCGGATATTCTTTCCGACAACGGAGAAGTCGGCAACCGACTCGTTGACATCGGGCGGCAGAAGCTTTATGCCCATATCGCGGCACTCGGCAATATATTCGGCAATCTTAAGGCTGTTAACAAGCACGCTCGACAGCAGTGCCGCCATATACTGCTGCGGATAGCGGCGCTTCATATACGCGGTGCGGTAGGCAACGATTGCGTAGTTTACCGCGTGCGCCTTGTTAAACGCATAGCTTGCGAAGTCTAATATTTCGTCATAGATACTGTTTGCGACCTGCTCTGGCACACCGCGCTTGACCGCGCCGTCAATGCCGCGCTCGGCATCGCCGTGAACAAAGGCAACGCGCTCGGCATCGATGACCTTGTGCTTTTTCTTGCTCATTGC
>JAZULF010000133.1:0-6276 GCA_045643645.1 Oscillospiraceae bacterium | reverse complement strand
CATTTTCGCTTTGTGCCTGCGAAATAGTAGTCGCGGAGCCATTTGACTCGCGGGCTCAGATTTCCGGGCTGCTTTACCGCATTTTCGTACTTTGCCATAAAACTACCTCCTATTTGATCTTTTGATATATGATTTTTTCGCCGTGCAGGAGAAGCTCGCGCATTTCCGCAACGGCGCTGTTTGCGTCTTTGTTCTCAATGGCGCGGCAGATGCTATCGTGTTTATCTGAAACATATGCCATAACGTTATCGTCATTATAGAATTTTTCAATCAGTTTATATCCGCTGTCGCTGAATGAGTTTATTATCATGCCGTAGATAAAGTTCCTGCTCATCTGCGCAACAAGGGTATGGAAGCGTATATCGTACTTGGCACGTTTTTCGGGACGGGTTTCGGCAGATTCCTCAATGACCAGAGCCTTGAGCTTTGCCACTTCCTCTTTGGAGGAATTCTCACAGGCAAGGCGCACGCACTCGAGCTCCAGAAATAAGCGGCTCTGCAGCAGACTTTCAAGCTGCTCGCGTCTTATAAGCTCAAATTCGATGAGGTCATTGAGAATTGACAGGTTGCCCTCGGTCTCCCAGTCTGCGACCTCAATCCATTTGGTTGGCACGATTTTGATATATCCGTTGGTTTCGAGGTCTACAACAACGGCGTTAATTACCGAGCGGCTGACCTCAAAAATATCCGCCATTTCCCTCAGAGTGGGAAGGTGCTCCCCGGGAGAATACTTCCCGCTGAGTATCTGATATTTCAGTTTTCTTATTACTTCTTCCGTAAGACTCATGCTGTTCTCCGCACTGTTATTTCGGTGGTATTACCACCGAAATAATTTTATCATCGTACACAGTGTCGGTCAACTGACAAATACGCAAAAAATCATACGGTTATTTTAGATATATCATCCAATTCAGGAGTGAGTGATATGTAAATTTAAAGCCTCTGCAGAGTTAAACTTCTGCAGAGGCTTTGATATTTGTTTCATTGCTTTTCACGGATTATTTGCCTTCGTGATTGACTTTTGCAAATGGGCACCTCTTTCCGATGCACTGATTGTTCTGCACCGAATGCAGGCAAACCACCTCCGCCTTCTCTATTTCTACGCCAAAGTGCTCTTTCACAAAATCTATTGCAGTAAGGATGGACAGGTACGAATCTCGTTTGCAGCAACGAGGGCCGCCGATCTCACCAATTGCACCGAGGGCTTTTGAAGTCATTTGGTTACATAAGCCAAACGGTTCTACAGCAAGCGGTGTCGAGCCCGATATGATGGACACAAACATTCCCGCGCTGATTCCGGCTCCGCAGGCTCCCCAAAAACCGCAGGCTCCGCCCGGTACGCTGCGGCCTCTGCTGACCATCTCCGGCAGTGCTGTATGGAGGTCAATTTCTCCACCTGCGTTTTTGTAAGCGGTGAGCAGCGATGCGCCGACCATTATATGATGCTCCGGGCCATGCATATGGCAAAACGGCTGAGCCATCAGCTTTTGGATGATCTCAATCGGATTTCTGGAGCTTTCACCGAGGCAGATGCCTATGATCGCATCAACACCCTTTGTGTGGCAATCGTTGCAGACATAATGCCCCTCGACACAGCGGGTCTTGCTGGGTTCTTTTTTATGGCAAATGGCGCACTCCATTATCTCGTCATGCTCCAAGTATTCGAGCGGAGCTTTGCAGATCAGGCATTCTTCTTTCATGTGGTTGCTCTCCTTCGTATTCAGCAGCAATCGCCGCTTCCGCTGCAGCAGCAGGAAGCAGCTGCCTTACGCTCTTTCCCCTCAAAAAACCGCTTCAGGTTATCGGGAAGCTCATATTTCAGAAGCTTGACGTTTGTCAGTCCTGTCGGGCGGAATACTTTCTTAAGGATCGCATCTGCGAGCATTTCCTTCGTGGGTACCTCGTAGGTCTTTCCATCATGTTCATAGGTCCTGCAATCTACCTGAACACCGGCGATTTCCCCGCAGCATCCGCAATCGGATTCCGTAACGGTGTAGAAAATATCCTGCCCGTTGACGTGAATCGTAGGGGAAGAAACAAAGCGATACTTCTGTGCGAGCTGTGCCGTCGTAATTTCCCTCTTCTCATATTGTACATGATACCCTGCCAACTCAAGTGTGGGCTTAATCAGTCCTACCACTTCATCCAGAACGGCATCCGTGCCGACGCAGCGGTCACAGGTCTTCAGGTCAAGGTACAAATATTCAATTCTGACTTCCTTTTTGAGAGTGCTTACGGTGTCGCAACAGCATCTGGCGCTTTCTTCAGTGTTATGATGTTTCTCGTCCATGTTTACTCTCCTTTATATCCCATTTTTTCGGTCAGGTCGTGCAGGCTCTTGTCGTACTGTGCCTGCGTGATCGCGCCGTGTTCGAGGAAGGTGCCCAGGAGGACTTTCTGCTTCTCGTACAGCTTGCGCTTCTTCTCCTCAGGAGTGAGGTCTGCCCACTCATCGGAACAACCGGTTTCCATGAAATCACCGCCTCAAAATCGATAATAACATGATACCAAAATAGCAGACGGTTTGCAATTACGCATTCCGTCTGCTTCGTGTTATTTCCTTTTACCTTTCGAACGCTCTGTCGTCATGGAACCGGGTTGCTGAGCGCCTTTTTCTGTCATTATGCAATAAACCGGTAATAAAAATTGCCTGATTTATTGATTCGTATTGCAGATCGATAGCACAAATTATCTGATGGCGTAGAAAAGATTCCAAATAGCACTTTAACGCTTTATCACTTTAGTAACCCAAGTTTAACCCCGCGAAATTTTGAGCCTAGCGAATTGCCTCAAAAAGTTCCGAAAAATAAGAAAAACCGCCTAAAATAGGCGGTTTTTTGGTTGCGGAGGAGGGATTTGAACCCACGACCTTCGGGTTATGAGCCCGACGAGCTACCGGACTGCTCCACTCCGCGATATCCGTGCTCTCTTGAGCCTATACATAATACCACAGCCGCTACCACAAGTCAATACCCACATCAAATTTTTCGTACAACGCAATTCGACTGCAAAAACAGTTGATTTTTCAAAATAATATTGTATAATTAATGTGTATATTTATCTACAGTGGCGGATTGCGCCCACTGCCTAACACTAACAATTGTCACCGGCTTTTGCCGTTATCTCGACCGGAGGTCATCATATGAAGAAGATTACCAGAATAATTGCCGCAGTTCTTATCGTCGCAAGTCTGCTGACGATAGGTGCATTCGCCAAGCCCGGCGACGGAATGAATGCGTTTGAGAAGATTTCGAACATGAACACCTACACATTCAGCGACCTCGTCAGCAACCACTGGGCATTCTCGGGCATCAAAATCTGCTACGACAGAGGCATTCTCGTCGGCTATCCCGACGGCACCTTCCACCCCGAAGAGAATGTTACCTGGTCCCACGCAGTTACCATTGCCGCACGCGTTCACTCCGCTTACCACGGCAACAACTTTGACGCAACCGAGAACTCCGGCGAATACTGGTACAGCCCCTACTACAAGTACTGCGTTAACAACAGTCTTCTTCCCTCCGGCTGCCCCAAGCTCTCCAAGCTCGACAGCACCGACATTTCCCGCTATGACCTCGCTTACATCTTCAGCCGCCTGCTGAACGCTGAGGATATGCCCGCAATAAGCAACCAGCAGATTCCCGACAAGAACGAAATTCCCTCTACATATCTCAAGTCCGTTCAGACCATGTATGCCGCAGGCATCATGAACGGTATGGACGGCAACGAGTTCCGCGGAGACGAATTCGCAACCCGCGCACAGATTGCAGCAGTTGTTTCCCGACTGCTCATCCCCTCCGAGCGTTCCGGCTATGACAGCAAGGCAAACCTCGCAATGGAGCCCTACCAGGCAAACCTTGAAAACGACAGCTTTGCAGTTCAGATTGGCAACGATTACTACTGCATTTACAAGTTCCGCACCGATGCTTCCAGTGAGGAATACGCACTCTACCGCACCGACGGCAAGGACCTCTGCCAGCAGATTTGCAGATACGAAAACGACTTCTACCTTAATAATATAAGCGTTTACAACGGCAAGGTTTACTTCTGCAAGTCCACCCGCGGCACCGCAAGCGGCTCGCTTATGTGCTACAACCCCGCAACCCAGGAGCTTTCCGTTGTCTACTCGGGCAACATCGTTGAGTCCTACTGCTTCTACAACGGCAGCATCTACGCACTTCTGTTCACCGATTACGCCTCCGAGGTTAGCGGCTACAGATACTCCTTCGGCAAGATTTCCGGCGGCAGCTTCTCCGCAATCCACAAGGATTACACCTACTACGAGGTAGCAAACTTCCAGCCCTACGGTTGGAACGGCAAGATTTACTTCAAGCTCTCCTCCAAGGACGGCCCGACAAATCTGTACGCCTACAACATTTCCGACAAGACCAGCGAGAAGGTTCTCAATGTCAATATAAACACCAGCCTGTTCGATGGCCATGTTCTGTACTTCCTCGCATACGACTCCGAGGGCAATTACGACCGCAACCTCTACGCCGTTTCCGTTCAGGCACCCGGCGTCATCTACTGCATCGGTGAGTTCCCCGTCGCAACCGTTTCCGGTCTGCGCTCCCTGTACAAGTACGACGACACTCTGTACTGCCTGTCCTACTACAACCACAACCTTTACAGCATGGACAAATCCGGCAACACCAGAATTGCTCTGATGACCGGCGGCACCTACAGAAACCTCTGCTTCACCAAGGATAAGGCATTCCTCGGCTCAAGCGACCTCGCATCTCCCGCAACCAACGCAAACGAGTTCAAGGTTTACAACACCAGAACACTCGCCTCCCGCGAGCTTTACGGCGATTGGATTGGTCTCAGCTGCTACTATGTCGGCGCACGCTTCGTTCCCGAGGAAGGTCAGACCGTCTACAAGTCCGAGGACAGCGTCAGCACCGTCGGCAACCTGCCCATCACCGTCACTCAGGCATTCTTCCGCGGCGATGACTTCATCATCCGCGCAAAGTATATGAACAACACCGACAGCGGCATCCGCCTGCGCACCTATGTAATCAATGTTGCGGCAAACGGACAGCTTGTTGCCCGCGAGCAGAACCGTATGGCAGGCTTCGAGATGGACCAGTACGACATCCAGACCTTCACCTTCGTAATCCCCGCTGACCAGATTACAAAGGACTTCAGCCTCGATAAGGACAATATCCAGATTGAGATTATGCCCACCTTTGATGTCGTCGTTGTAAACGAAAACGATGTAAAATAACTGAAAACCCTACAATTTACCGGACCGCAAAAGCGGTCCGGTTTTGTATGCCCGTATTG
The DNA here is from genome assembly GCA_045643645.1 of Oscillospiraceae bacterium. Classification (GTDB taxonomy): domain Bacteria; phylum Bacillota; class Clostridia; order Oscillospirales; family Oscillospiraceae; genus F23-B02. The sequence goes on along the minus strand of JAZULF010000133.1, from coordinate 990 downwards.
ACGGAACAGGCAGGCTATGATATACTAATTTGCAATTTATATTTACATTAATTAGATTTTAGGAGTGTGTTAGTCCGAAATGGATGATGGCAGTCGATTGTCACTGATAATCGTAATTCTTCTTTTGTTCTGCGCTGCATATTTTGCAGTTGCGGAAACCGCATTCGCCTCCGTTTCACGCGTGAAGATTAAGGTACGCGCGGAAAAGGGCGAGGCGCGTGCTATCCGTGCGCTCGAGGTGCTTGATAACTTCGACCGTGCAATCAGCAGCATCCTTATCTGTACAAACATCGTGCATATCACCGCGGCAAGCATTGTCACCGTTACGGTTACGCGTATATGGGGCTTAAGTGCCGTTACCCTCAGCACGATTATTATGACCGTTGCGGTCTTCTTCCTCGGCGAAATGCTGCCGAAGAGCATAGCAAAAAAATACAGCGAGCGACTGTCCTTGGCAGTTGCCGGTTCGCTGTGCTTTTTTATGTCCGTTTTGAAGCCCGTATCCACGCTGCTGTCCGCAATCGGCAACTATGCCGCGCGCTTTGTTAAAGCTGACCCCGAGATATCCGTCACCGAGGACGAGATTTACGACATCATCGAGGATATGACCGAGGACGGCAGTCTTGACGAGGAACGCGGTGAGCTTATCTCCTCGGCGCTGCAGTTTGGCGAAACCACCGTTGAGAGCATACTCACCTCCCGCGTTGACCTTGCCGCAATCAATGTTGCCGACTCTCCCGAGGAAATTCTCGCCTATATCCGCGAGCAGAAGCACAGCCGCCTGCCCGTATACGAGGGCAGCATCGACAATGTAATCGGCATTCTCTCGATTCGCAAGTACATAAAGGCGTACCTGCACGAGTGCGAGAAGGTCAACCTGCGTGAGCTTCTTGACGAGGCATATTTTGTACATCAATCAACAAACATCGACGACCTTCTGCCCGTAATGAGCAAGCGCCGTCTTAATATGGCTGTCGTTACCGACAACTA
>JAZULF010000132.1:0-2582 GCA_045643645.1 Oscillospiraceae bacterium | reverse complement strand
CAAGTACGAAATCTGGCGCGCAACCAGCAGTACGGGTACATACTCCAAGTACTACACAACCACAAGCACAAGCTACACAAATTCCTCTGCAGTTGCAGGCAGCACCTACTACTACAAGGTCAAGGCAATCTGCGGCAAGTCCAGCTACGGCGATTCCGCATTCAGCGCAGTGAAGTCCATCACCTGCGACTGCGCACAGCCCGTTGCAACCATTTCAACCACAGCATCAAGCGGCAAGCCGACACTCAAGTGGTCTGCGGTAGACGGTGCAACGAAGTACGAGATTTGGCGTGCAACCAGCAAGGACGGCACTTACACCAAGATGTATACTACCTCGAATACAAGCTACACCAATTCAAGTGCCGTTGCAGGCAAGACCTATTACTATAAGGTCAAGGCACTTTGCGACAAATCCAGCTACGGCGACTCCGCATTCAGCGCAATCAAGTCCATAACCTGCGACTGCGCAAGACCGGTTGTAAGCATCACAACCTCAAGCGGACATCCTAAGCTTAGTTGGAAGGCTGTAGATGGCGCGACCAAGTACGAGGTATACCGCGCAACAAGCTCAGGTGGCAGCTACACCAAGCTCGGAACAACGAGCAATCTGAGCTACACCAATACGGGTGCAAAGGCGGGCACAACCTATTACTACAAGGTGATAGCAGTCTGCGGCGCATCAAGCTACGGCAACTCAGCCTATAGCACAGTGGTGAGCATCAAAGCAAAGTAAAGCAAGTATATATGGAAAGGGCGAACATTCGGAAGAATGTTCGTCCTCTGATTTATGCGGATTCGGCTGCAAATTCGGGTGTTTTTCCCGCACTTTTGCGGGAAAAGTGCGGGATTTTTCGAGGGTCAATGTCCAAAAAAGCCAGTATTATCAATGGTTTGCGGGTTTTGCTGCAAATGCCTTTTAAGCAGGGTGTCCGGAGTTCGAATCTCCGCTGGAGCACCAAAAAGCCTGTAAGCATTGCTTACAGGCTTTTTTCTTTGTCAATGTCATCATCGGAGGTTTGGATATACATCTCCTCCGCGGCGAGAAGCGCCGATTGCAGCGATTGCAAAACCACCTCCGCCCCGGGGAGTTTTTCAAGCGCATCTATTGCCTCATCCACAGCGCCGCAAAGCAGCGCGTACATTTTCTCATAGTCTGCCATCAAAGCACCTCCTGTACAGCGAGCCTAACTCTTTTGGGTTTATTTTAACTCAAAAGAGTTAATCTTTTCAAGGGATATCGGGTATCATTTTTTCAAAGCGAGGTGATACTCAATGAACATCGGCGAGGCTGTGCGCGACAGAATTATCGAGCTGTGCAGCGAAAAGGACATTTCAATAAACAAGCTCTGCAGCCTGAGCGGCGTTACTCAATCAACCGTCAACAACATCGTCAGCGGACGCAACCGCAGCGCAACGGTTTCAACAATCAAGAAGCTGTGCGATGGTCTGGGTATCACAATTCAGGATTTCTTCAAGTCCGAGCTGTTTGACGGACTTGAGCAGGAAATTAAATAGGATAAAGCACAACCTTTATCGAACGGTAAAGGTTGTTTATTTTTAATTCGCTTTGTCGGTTCAGGTCTGAAATTATATCATATTGCCCACAATATACGCAAGCGCGTACACGCATCTGCGAGTATTTTTTTAGAATATTCTTGAGGTGATTATATGTCAGTCAAGGATACGGTAGTGAGGCGATTTGAAGAAATCTGCGCCGAGCGCGGAATCAAGATGAACGAGCTTGCTAATCTTTCGGGAGTAACTCCCTCAACCGTTTACAGTATGCTCGATGCAAAGCGTAGGGAAATCTCCATTTCAACGATAAAAAAGCTGTGTGATGGCTTGGACATTTCACTCGGAGAATTCTTCTCCGCTCCCGAATTTGATACTCTTGAGCAGGAAATTAAATAGCAAAAACCCTGTGCTATGAAAGCACAGGGTTTATTTTTATCCGTCTATTACAGAACCATAAGCAGCGTTCCCGCGGCGATGAGAACGCAGCCTATAACCGATTTCGGCGTCAGCTTCTCGTGCAGGAACACAAAGGCGAGAAGCAGCGTTATTACAACGCTCAGCTTGTCGACAGGCACAACCCTCGACACCTCGCCAATCTGCAGCGCCTTATAATAGCACAGCCACGAGGCGCCCGTTGCAAAACCCGACAGAATCAAAAACAGCCAGCTTTTTCTGCTGATATCAAAAACGCCGCTCTGCGTGTTTGTGATGAAAACCATACCCCACGCCATTGCGACAACGACAAGCGTTCTGACCGCCGTTGCAAGCGTTGAGTTGACTCCGTCAATGCCGACCTTCGCCAATATCGATGTAAGCGCCGCGAACACCGCGGAAAGCAGCGCGAATACAAACCACATAAAACTACCTTCTTCGCTTTGAAATCCGTCAACATTTTACGCCCATAGCTTCGCAATTTCAAGTAAGCCGGGCGCAAAAAAGCCTTGAGGCATTTGCCTCAAGGCTTTTGATTTATTGCTTATACCTCTTCGGGCTTGGTTTCAACGCGGCGGGGCTCGATGTAGAACATGAGCAGGAAGATGCCGAGCACATTTACTGCAACGAGGAAC
>JAZULF010000131.1:0-5665 GCA_045643645.1 Oscillospiraceae bacterium | reverse complement strand
ATACACTGTGCCCCACTAAGCAAACGGCTTGGCTTTGAAGTCCACACATTACCACATATACAGCATTTTACTTCAATGGGCGTAAGCGCTGTTTTGTACTCACCAATGATTTCTATGTGTGGATTGTAATTGTGCATTTCCTGAACGAATTTGCGATGAGATTTTTTTATATTATTAGCACATACGGGACATCCGTGCCCTTTTATAAGAGATTCAGGCCAGGCAAACCAAATATGACCACAATTCACACATTTGACCTCAATTTTAGTTGAATAGTTTTTATATGTACCGAGAAGAATTACCTTTTTGTTTTTGCTATATAATTCTTTGACAAACTCATCGTGCGTTTTCCTTCTCATGTGTTCAAACCCCTTAATCGTAAGATGTTATTGAGGACTTGAGATATATACCCGTTTTTGCGCCTAACATACAAAAGGCTATATTATACCCCGTTGGCATAGCCAACGGGGGTTTCTTTTTTTATATCACTTAATGTTCATTGCGCGCTGGAATTTGGGCAGCACGCCGATGCCGTTTGTGCGGTGCGGGGGAAGCTGATAGATATCGTGACCGGGGAAGTCGTTGCCCTCAATAAGCAGGGGACCGTTATCCGTCACGCACACATCCCAGCCGACTATGCCGACCTGCGGCACAACCTGACCTGCCTTCTTGACAATGTCAAGCACCTCGTCCCACAGAGGAACCTGAAATCCCTTGATGGGTACATTGGTCATCGGGTGTACATCGTAAAGGTTATTGTGCTTGTCGAGTGCGGGGTAGATGATTTCGCCGCGGTCCTCCTCAATGGGAACAACCATGCCGCCGTTGTTGAAGTTATCAACATGCTTGCCGTTGCCTATGCGCAGATAAGCCGCCACAACATTGGTGGTGCTGCCCTGCGTAAAGGTGATAACGCGGCAGGTGTTTACGGAGCAGGGGTGCAGCGCCATGAGGTCCTTGTGCTGCACGACGCACTCCTCAAGCACCATGGGATTAAACTGCTTGAGATGCTCGAACAGATTGCCCTCGTAGGTGCGCGCGTCAATCTTCTCGATGCCCTTGCCGCACATACCGTCAACGGGCTTTGCCATAAACACCGGATACTTTGCGACAAACTCCTCAAACTCAGCTTCGCTTGCGGTGGTCATATCAAGCCAGCCGCGGTGCAGGAAGTCGGCAAAGTTGTGCGCGAACTTGAGCTTGTTCTCAATCTCGGGCATATACTTCGGGTCGTTGAAGCGCTTTATAAAGGCGTTGTTCATGCCGCGTGTGAGAATTGTCTTGCGCTGTGCGCGGTTGAGATTGTACATCTCGAACAGCCAGTAGTCCATGTAGCCTGCCTGATATACAAGACCGCAGTAGACCATATCGATAAGGATAAACAGCTTGCACTTGCCCGACTTCTCGTGAACCTCGTTGATTTTCTGGAACATCTGACGGTAGTTCATATCGGCAATGCGAGCGATAAGATATTTAAGCTTGCCCATTTTTGAGCCTCACTCTCTTTTGTAGTGGGAAAATTATATCATAGAGGCTGGAAAAATCAAGTGCGCGATGCGTTGGGGTATTATATCAATATATGCGCCTAAAGTGCGGAATATTACTGATTTTTTCGCTTTGTCGAACGATTCGTGAAACTTGGGCAAGCAATTGCTATACAGAACAAGCATCTTTGTCTATATTGAAATATTGAATGTGTATAGGAAATATAGTACCATAAAATCAGTCAGGACAACCTGAATTACTATTATTCTTGGAGGAGATTTTCTATGGACAGCATTCTTGACCTCGTACAGAACATAAGCCTCGGCGATATCTTTAACGGCATCGGCGGCCTGTTTGAGCAGCCCTCCTTTTTGGAAAGTCTTACAGATATAGTAAACAAAATCAGCTACGCATTCGATTCACTCGGCAGCATCTCCGACCTGAACGGTCTGCTCGATGTAATCACCAACATCTTCGGCTGATTAAAGCTCTGATACAGGCAAGCATCCGCTTGCCTGATTTTTATATTCGGACATTTTAAGGTATGAAAAGAACGGTTTTCAATGTGATAATGAGCGCGGTTTTAATCCTTGCGAGTCTTGCCGCGCAGGCGTGTGCCGCATGGGGCTTTGTCGAGTGCGCAGGTTTAAGCAAGCTCGATGATAAGCTCACCGAAACCTTTGACGGCGTACCCGTGCTTGAGGATGCAATCGGCAAGCTGAGGGACACCGAGGATGACTACTACAAGGGCATAGACGCGGTATACTCGGGCGAGCTTGAGCTTAAAAAGGGCAAAAGCATCGTATCCGAGGGCGAGGCGCAGCTAAAAGAGGGCAAGGCAAAGGTTAAAAAGGCGCAGGCGCAGTACGATGAGGCAAGTGCTCAGCTTGCGCAGGCAAAAAAGGGCATTGCCGATGCCGAGGCAAAGCTGCAGGCAAGCCGCGCCGATTACGAAAAGGGTCAGCAGGCAATCGAAACCGCCGAAAAGCTGATGCCTCTGCTGAACAATTATATCAAATTCAGAAACGGCATTTCCGTTATTCCCGGAGTCAAATCAACGCAGGCGTGGTACGAGTCAAAAGTCATTCCCGCGGGGGACAAGCTCGGTGTTTCGCTGCCTGCGAGTGTGGAGGATTTTGAGCCGTTTATGAATGACTTCATTACCTCGGGCAAGGCGCAGCTTAAAGCGTATGAGGAGGCTGGTGCCGCACTCGAGGAGGGCAGACGGCAGGTAGCCGATGCAGAGAGTCAGCTTGCTGAGGCAAAGGCGGTGCTTGATGCGGGAAAGGATGCGCTCAAGGCAGGTCAGAAGGAGCTTGACAAGGCAAACGATGAGCTTGCCTATGCCGCCGCGGTGCTTAATGAGGGCAGGAGTACCCTTGAGCAGTACGATGAGGCAGTGGCAGCGCTTGCCGAGGGACTTGAAAAATTCTTCGGGCTTGAATCTGTGTATGACCGCAGCGGCAAGATTGCCGTTGCGGGTGTGCGTCAGCGCCTCGGTGATGACTTCGATTGCTATCGCCGCAATGATGACGGCAAGGTGCTTGCGCTGCGCAGCGGCGGTGCGCGCCTTGACTATGACAAGTGCCTTGCGGTCTGCCGCGCCTACCGCGATTTCGCAGCCGATTACATCGACGATGTGAACGGCGAGATAACAAATCGTTTTACGCTCAACTGCGCAATTTTCGCCGCGGGACTTCTCGGCGTGCTGACGGGCATACTTGCGCTGTGCGGCAAAAAGGCCGCAAGAAAGCTCGGCATTGCGCTGCTGGTGCTCATTTTTGCCTGCAATGTGTACGGCGTAATCACGGGATATACGGGCTACACCTATCCGCCTGAGGAAGCCTTGTACGCAGGCACTCTGCCCGCACTTGCGATAATTGCACTTGCGCCGCTTGCGCTGTCATATTTGTTGACTTTGCGTTTCGCCTTTGTTAGAATTGGCAGGTGAATTAGAGTAAGGGGGAAACGCTATGGCACAGATAATTGACGGAAAAAGCCTCGCGGCAAAGATATGCACCGAGGTAGCCGAAGCAGCCGCAAAGCTGCCGCGCCGCCCCTGCCTTGCGGCAGTGCTGGTCGGTGAGGACCCCGCATCGCAGATATATGTCCGCAACAAGGAAAAGGACTGCGAAAAGTGCGGCATCGAAAGCCGCCGCTGCAATCTGCCCGCATCTACAACGCAGGCGGAGCTTCTTGAGCTTGTTGACAGACTTAATAACGACAGCGCAATTGACGGCATTCTCGTTCAGCTGCCGCTGCCCGCGCATATAGATGAAAGCACGGTTATAAACGCAATCCGCGCGGACAAGGATATTGACGCATTCCATCCGACGAATGTCGGCAGGATGATTGTCGGAGAGCCTGCGCTGTGGCCCTGCACTCCCGCAGGCATTATGGAGATGTTCAGGGAATACGATATCTCGCTTGACGGCAAGGTCTGCGTTATGGTAGGCAGAAGCAATATTGTCGGCAGACCGATGGGTCTGCTTATGCTGCGCAATAACGGCACGGTTGTGTATTGCCATAGCCGCACGCCCAACCTTGCGGAGATGACGCGTCAGGCTGATGTCCTTGTTGTTGCCGCAGGCTGCCCGAGGCTTATTACGGGCGATATGGTCAAGGACGGTGCGGTGGTCATAGATGTTGCAATGAACCGCAATCCCGAAACGGGCAAGTTCTTCGGCGATGTCGTGTTTGACGAGGTTGAAAAGAAAGCCTCGTTTATAACCCCCGTACCCGGCGGCGTAGGTCCTATGACCCGCGCAATGCTTATGAAGAACATTCTCACCGCAGCGAAAATGGCGCAGGGAATTGAATAAAATTAAAAAGCACAGAGCTTCAAAAGCTCTGTGCTTTTTTGCTGTTAACTTATTTGAAGCGGCGCAGAATTGAGGATATTGCCTGCGTATAGGAGCAATCGTGCTTTGCGGGGATTTTTGCGATGAATCTGTCGGCAATCTGTGCCTGCCCCTTTTCCGAGGGGTGAACATTCACAACCGCATCGGTGAGGAAGCCCTCGTCGAGAACATTGAGGCCCTTTGCCGCCCACAGACTTTCAATCTCGGTGATGTCAACATAGATGTATCTGCAGGCGTAGATTGAGCCGTACTGCATCTTTGAGTTTATAAGGGCGATAACGCCGTCAAGCGCGCGGCCTATCTCGAGCATCGAGGAGCTGCTGAGCTTTACATGATTAAAGGGGTTGTACAGACCTGCGACAAGCAGGGTTACATCGGGGTTGAGCCTGTAAATATCGCGGATGATTGCGTCCCAGTTTTCGCTGAAGCGCTCGTAGCCGACATACAGACCCTTGACGATTGCGTTGACCATACCTGCCGCCGCGCCTACCTTGTCGGCAAGGGAGATGAGGTTTGCAACTGCGTTTGTGAAGTCACCGTCCTCCGCGTAGGTGCTGACGGCGGAGTTTGTGCTAGTTAGGCTTATGCCGAGCTTGCCTGCGTATTCCATCGCAAGCAGAAGCGCGTAGGTCGCAACATCGTTTGCGCCGATGTTCAGCGTGATGATGTCCGCCTGCCTGATTGCGGGCTTGAACGCGCCGCGCACCTCGTCAACCTTTGCCCGGTCCATCGTCATCGTGACATAGTCGGGCATAACATAGCTGTCCTCGAGGCAGGCGCGAAGCTCAACCGTGCGTGAGCCTGCGCAGCAAAGAGGAATGCACTCGGCATCGATTGCGTTTGCGATGAGGTCGGGATATGCACCCGGTGTGCGGCAGAGGAACTTATTGTCCCTGTTCGTTTCGCCTATGCCTGCGGCAATGCTGTCGCCGAGTGAAACATAGACCTTGTAGCCGCTGTACTCCTTTGCCTTTGCGGCAAAGGCTGCGCAGCCGCCCGAAAGCGTGAGCACTGCGAGAATGATGCAGAGTATTCGTTTTGCTGTTTTTTTCATAAGTTCCCCTCCTGTGTGGCCGAAGCCCGTGATAAGTCAATTATACATAATATTTCAAAAATTAAAAGTATTTTTTGCGCAAAAAAAAGAATTCCCACAGTTTGCGTGAAACTGTCGGAATTCTTACATTTTATGTTAATAGTGATGCTCCGCGTGATACTCAAAAAGGCTGCGCAGCATTGAGGTTATATTGCTTGAGGATACCGTTGCGCCCGTTACGGCATCGGCATCGACAAGGTCTATCTGACTGCCGTAGCCGCCCCAA
>JAZULF010000130.1:0-2343 GCA_045643645.1 Oscillospiraceae bacterium | reverse complement strand
GCGTTAAGAACGACCTCAAGCATACCCGCGGCGTACTTTCCATGGCACGCTCCATGGCACCCAACTCCGCAGGCAGCCAGTTCTTCATCATGCATGAGGATGCACCCCACCTTGACGGTCAGTATGCAGCATTCGGTAAGGTTATCGAGGGCATTGAGGTTGTTGACAAGATTGCAAAGTGCATGACCGGCCGCAACGATAAGCCCATTCACAGACAGGCAATGAAGAAGGTTACCGTTGACACCTTCGGTGTTGAGTATCCCGAGCCCGTCAAGGCATAATTAATGAGTTTTTCGGTGCAAGCCCGAGCTCTCGGGCTTGCGCTGAGAATGAAAATGCTCGATTAGTACAATGTTACCGGTCGGGTAACCGCAATTACGAACAGCACACCCTATAATCGAAACTAAAAACGGGGATGTACCGGTTTCGACGGGGATGTGGAGGCAGGAATAGCGAGCAGATGCGCCTAACATCTTTAAAATGGGCATCTTATAAATTAAAGAACAACAATAACACTGTTCTTCTCGCAGCTTAATTAGCGAGCGTTCTGCTCCGGAGGACCACGGCCGAAGACAGAGCGTCGATTAGTGGTGAACATGAGTGCGCAAAGCTTTGAGCGCACCATGCATAATGAAGCTACCGAGTCTGTGAGCATGCTGGTCTGCGCACAGGCAAGGGAATGTAAATGACCATCTGCGCTCGGAGAGGTTCCTGTTAAAGCGTTTTCGGACGGGGGTTCAACTCCCCCCATCTCCACCAAAATAGAATGACTGATTTATCTAACGGATAAATCAGTCATTTTTTTATTATTATACTACCTACTCAAGATAGCAATGGACAGTGTAGCTTAGGCTAAGTACGAGCTGACCAATAAAACTGACTGCGGAATTTTGTGCATATTGCTGAGGTTTAAAACAGTTGTTGAATATCATTTTAAATGAATATATCATATCTTCAGACGCGCGTACTGAATAGAAAAAGGAACAGAAAAATGAATATTGAAGAGCTTAATATCAGTGAGGAATTCATTCACGAGCAACCAATGATATATGCACGCAGAGTTGGTGCGTATGGCGCTGAAAATGTAATGCTGATGGAACGGTTCAAGTCATGGGTTACAGAAAACGGGTATATGACTGATGAATCAGCATTATTGGGGATAGCAAGAGATAACGCGTTGGTAACTGAACCGAATCAGTGCAGATACGATGTCTGCTTGTTGGGAAAAGCTGATATAGAACTTCCGAATTGGATAAATGAAGGACAATCAGAGTCCGGAAAATACTGCGTGGTTTTATTACCGCATACAGCTGAGGCAATAGGAATGGTTTGGCAAGCAGGCATTCAATATCTTGCTGATTTGGGATACGAGCTCGATTTTGGAAGAGCTATTATAGAAAGATATAAAAAGAAGCTTGCTGATGAGCATATGTGCGAAATGATGTTTCCGGTATTATAAAAGAATTACTTGATAGTACATACAGTTTTATACAAGAAAGCACTCTTGTCTGTTGTGACAAGAGTGCTTTTCTTATAATCAAATTATTGCGAGAATATAAGGCTTAGCCCTTAACGAACTCGTTAACTTCGCCGTCAAAGGTCCATACCATAGTGCCGTCAGCGTTGATAACAGCGCTGCCTTCGCTATCCTCGGAAATGATGGTCTTGGTCTCGTTGCCTGCATCGTCATTCTCGATAACACCCTTGAAGCCGTTGTCAAACTTTACAACGCCCTGCTCGGACTCGTAGCCGGAGAACTGCCATACAAAGGTCTTGGTTGCAGAGTCTGCCCACTTGACATCGAATACGACAACGCCGTCGTCACCGACAGTAACTGCCATCTCGCCGCGGCCGCTGACCTTTTCGTACCAGGTGCCGTCAAAGGAAACTTTTGCGGATTCATTGTTGCCGTCGTCCTTGGGAGCAATAGCCTCAGTTGCCTCGGGAGTTTCTGCGGGCTCAGTATCGGGAGCTGTGGTGTCCTTGCCGCATGCGCACAGTACAGCTACCAGCATGCAAACGCAAAGCAGCATGGCAAAAGTCTTTCTCATATTTTATCCTCCAAAATTTTTATACGCAAAAAATGCATCGTTATTATGCACTCCGTCCCGAAACTTGTCTAAATTTGTTCTGGAATTTTGTAAAAACTGTGAATTTGGCATATTTACTGTCTGCATGGATGAGTAATTCGAAGGGAATATATACTATTTGACATGACGCATTGACAATTCATCGCAAATTATCTAAACTGTCAGCAAGAAGAAGAATCCTGAGGTGGAAGATGAAGCAAAAAAATAGCGCATACAGAGCGTTTTCAACACTAAGCAGTGTGTTCATCGCTCT
>JAZULF010000129.1:0-4395 GCA_045643645.1 Oscillospiraceae bacterium | reverse complement strand
CAACGATGTCGCAAAGGGTATGAGCAAGCTCAACAGATTGTATCCTGCATGCAGGACCGATGAGGATTTTGCCGCATGGTACTTTTTTATGGGACTTTGCTGTGAGCGCGTCAGGCTGCTCGACAGAGCGGCGGTTATGCTTGCGGAATCGGCAAAGCGCGAGCCGCAGTTTTATATGGTCTATCTCATGCTTGCAAAATGCCTGCACGAAACAAAGCACTACGAGGCGGCGGTTTCGGGCTATTACAGCGCGCTTGAGCTTGTGCTGAACAGACCGAAAAAGGACGAGGTGCCTGCGGTGCGCGATGAGCCGCTTATTGGCTCGCTGCACGGCAATATGGCAAACTGTCTTGTCATGATGCGCAGATACGATGAGGCTGAGTACGAGCTTTACGAGGCGGAAGCCAACAATTATTCGCCGCCTATGCTCAATCTTACATGGGCGATGCTTTACGCGGCAACCGACCGCAAGCAGAAGGCGCGTGAGCGCATGGCTCAGCTTCGCGAGGCCTTGCCCGAGGCAGAGTCAAAATCGGTGCTTATGATTGAGGAGATACTCGCGCAGAAAAATCCGCGCTTCTGTCTGCAGAAGGTTGAACCGTCAAAGCTCAGAGAATTCTGGGATTGGTTCCTCACAAAGGAGGCGGATATGCGCGCAATGCTCAAGGGACAGTTCGGCGTAAATCCCTTTGAGGAAATGAACAGACGCCTGAACGAAATTTTCTCCTGCAAGGGTGAGGCGGTGCTGTTCAATATAAGTCCCGAGCAGGAGAAAACCTGCATCAGCTTTTTCGATAACTACAATCTGACATTTGAGATATGGCTTGAAAGACTTGTTGACCTTGCACCGAAGCAGCTGAAGGAAAACTGGAGCTTTTACGCGGTGCATTGAGGTGTGTGCTATGAATTACAAGGAATTTGAGATTATCCCCGCGTTTTCCGAAAAGGAGAAAATCGCAGAGCTTTTCAGCGAATACACGCAGTACCTCGTCGATAATGACCCCGTATTTGCCGAGTATCTGAAGCTGCAGAAATATGACGATGAGCTTGCAGACCTTGAGCACAAGTATGGTATGCCCGACGGCAGACTCTACATCGTTCTTGACGGCGATAAGCCGGCAGGCTGCGTGGGTCTGCTTAAAATGAACGATGATACCTGCGAGCTAAAGCGCATGTATGTAAGACCCGAGTACCGCGGCAGAGGTCTTGCAAGATTTCTCGGCGAGATGATAATGCGTGAGGGCGCGGATATAGGCTATAAGTATATGCTGCTTGACACGCTGCCGTTTCTCAAGGCGGCGCAAAGCCTTTACAGAAAGCTCGGCTTTTACGAGATTGAGAAATATAACGACAGTCCGATGGAGGGCGCAACCTATATGCGCTTTGATTTTGTATGATTAAATTCGTTCTACTTGACATTGACGATACGCTGCTTGACTTCGGCAAGGCTGAGGCGGCGGCAATAAGAAAAACCTTTGACCATATCGGTATACCCGTCAGCGATGAGCTTATCCGCCGCTACAGCGAGATAAACGATTTGCAGTGGAAGCGGCTTGAAAAAGGCGAGCTTACGCGCGATGAGGTGCTTGTGCACAGATTTGATATTCTTTTTGACGAGCTGAAGATAAAAAATGTCCCGAGCGAGATGGTGCAGGCAACCTACGAATATCTGCTCGGTGTAGGGCATTATTTTGTTGACGGCGCCGAGGAGCTTCTTAAAGCGCTTTACGGCAAATATGAGCTGTATATCGTTTCAAACGGCACGGCAAATGTGCAGGAGCGCAGAATAAAAAGTGCCGATATCGGCAAGTACTTTAACGGCATTTTCGTTTCCGAGCATATCGGCTTTGAAAAGCCGCGCAAGGAGTTTTTCGACAGCTGCTTTGCGCAGATTCCCGGCTTTGATAAGGATAGTGCCATCATTGTCGGCGACAGATTAAGCTCGGATATTCTCGGCGGCATCAACGCAGGCGTGAAAACCTGCTGGTTTAACCGCAAGAATGATGCGCCCGACCCCGAGATACCTGCCGATTACGAGATACACAGCCTTGCAGAGCTTCCCGCACTGCTCGAGAGAATATAAGAAAAACACCGCTGCATCGCAGCGGTGTTTTTCTTATAAGTCGATGTTGTTTGTTTTAATTTCGCTGATTTCCTCGCATTTTACGCACACGGCAAGGTGATAACCCCCGTGCTTAAAATGCGCCGTGCGGTATTCGCCGATTTTGTCCGCAGCCTCAAAGGAGCTGAGCGGTGTGCTGAGTCCCTTGCCCGTTGCCTTTATGAAGCTTTCCTTTATTGTCCATAACTGACAGAAAAGCTCATCGGGATTATCGCTTGCGGCAATGCGCTCGTACTCGCTTCCGGTGAAAAAGCGCCTTGCAAGCCGCAGAGAGTCCTTGTGCGGCAGCTCAATATCAACGCCTATATCGCAATCGGAAACGGCGCAGACGGCATATGAGCCGCTGTGCGAAAGGGAAAAGCACCTGCCGTCATCAAGCTGAGGCTTGCCGTTTTCACCTAAGGAGTATGTAAACGGCTTGCCTGCGTTCATGGCGCGGTACAGCAGAAGCTCAGCGCCGAGGCTTTGCCGCTTGCTTTCGTAATCGCGAAGGCGCAGCGTTTTCTGCCTGCGGTATTCAGAAACTCTTGCGAGCGCGGAGTCAATGTTCAGCTTTGAGATATCGGCAATGTAAAGCTCAATCATATCATGCGCGCATTGCGTCAAGAGTCTTCTGCAGCAGGGCGTCAAGCTCCCAGCCGAGCATTTCGGCACCGCGGGTTATAACCTCGCGTGAGCAGCCTGCGGCAAACTTCTTGTCCTTGAACTTCTTCTTGAGGGACTTAAGCTCCATATCGGAGATGCCCGTCGGGCGCATAAGTGCAGCAGCGCCGATAAGACCCGTAAGCTCGTCAGTTGCAAAAAGCACCTTTTCCATAAAAGCGGTGGGCTCAACATCAATGCAGATGCCGTAGCCGTGGCTGATGACTGCGTGAACCATTTCCTCGTCTATATTGAGCTCGTGCAGCATCTCATTTGCCTTTACGCAGTGCTGCTCGGGATAAAGCTCAAAGTCGATATCGTGAAGCATACCGACAGCTGCCCAGAAGTCAACTCGCTCGGGGTCAAACTCCTTTGCAAGCTCGCCCATAACCTTGGAAACGGTCTCAGCGTGCTGAAGATGGAAGTTGTCCTTGTTGTAGCGCGCAACAAGCTCGCGTGCCTGCTCTACGGTAGGAATATAGCTCATCAGAATCACTCCAAATCATTAGTATGCCTAAATGATACAACAGTTTTCAGCATAAAGCAAGACAGCAAAAAAGCAACCGCATGGGTTGCTTTTTTACTGTCAGGGAGTAATTACCTGAGTGCCGGGAATGGCGGTTGCGCTAGGCTTCTGAGTGTCGCTGCCCGAGTCGGTGATATCATCAACACCTTTGCCGATATCGTCGCCTAAATCGTCAATATCGTCCTTGATATCGTTGCCGAGGTTATCGTCATCCTTGTCGTTTTTGTCGTCACTCTTGTCGCCGTCATCATCATCATGCTTGTCGGTTCCGTTGTCGGTAATAACGCCGCCGTCGGTTTTGTTTACATTGCCGTCATGCGAGCAGCCGCAAAGAACGCCGCATAAAACGGCAAGCACGAGTATAAGAAGAATAAACTTTTTCATTTCAAGACCTCCAATATGCTTTGCAGGGATAGTATTTGAGCCGATTGTAAAATATATTCACATTGAAAAAGCTTTTGCCGCGTGATATATTAAAATTTATGGAAGAATTGAGAAAAAACGAAATATTTGAAGCCGAAATCACCGGCTATTCATCAGAGGGAAACGGCGTTTGCCGCATTGAGGGCAGAGCAGTATTTGTGCCTAAAACAATCGTAGGCGAGGTCTGGAGGGTAAAAATACTCAAGGTCACAAGCTCAGCCGTGTGGGGCAAGGCAGTTGAGCCCGTTAAACTGTCCGATGAGCGCCGCGAGTATGACTGCGCCTATTGCGTGCGCTGCGGCGGCTGCACCCTGCGCCATATGAGCTATGACGAGGAAAAACGCTTCAAGCTCGGCAGACTCAACGATGCGCTCAAGCACATCGGTCATCAGACGGTGCAGGCTGAGGAGATTATAGGCAGCGATAAGCAGGAGCGCTATCGCAACAAGGGCATCTATGCCGTGCGCGAGGTTGCAGGCGAGGTGAAAAGCGGCTTTTTCGCGCCTCGTACTCACGAGCTTGTACCCGTTGAGGCTTGCCTTATTCAAAATGAGTCAGCCGACAGAGTATGCGCGGCAGTGCTCGGCTTTATGCGCGCAAACAGCATCGCCGCATACGATGAGAAAACGCGCAAGGGCGCGGTGCGCCATGTTTATGTGCGCTGCGCGGTGAATACCGCAGA
>JAZULF010000128.1:0-3677 GCA_045643645.1 Oscillospiraceae bacterium | reverse complement strand
GGCGGCGCATATCGGCTTTGCGACGGCTCGGCAGGCTGCAAACGCTGCCCGCGAAGAGCTTCGGAGAATAATATCAGCTTTGAACAAATTACAAAGGAGGACAACATTATGAGAATTGCAGTTACTTACGAAAACGGACAGGTGTTCCAGCACTTCGGACGCACCGAGGCATTCAAGCTTTTTGATGTTGCCGACAATTGCATCAAGTCTGCCGATGTCATTTCCTCAAACGGTGCAGGTCACGGCGCACTCGCAGGAGTGCTTTCCGCAAGCGCTGTTGATGTGCTTATCTGCGGCGGGCTCGGTACAGGCGCAATGAATGCTCTTACCCAGGCAGGCATTGAGGTCATTGCAGGCGCATCGGGTGATGTTGACGAGGCAGTCAAGGCATATCTTGCAGGCGAGCTTGTTTCCACCGGCTCGAATTGCCATCACCACGACCACGAGGAAGGTCATTCCTGCGGCAGCCACGGCTGCGGCTCACACGGCTGCCACTGATAGCAGAGGTGTTATCCATGGAGCAGGCAGTTACCGCGCTTCCGTATTGGAAGTCCCTGAGCGAAGCGGAAAAGGAAACCGTTTCCCGTGCGGCAGTAATAAGAAAATACGGCGCAGGCAGCATTCTCTACGGCGGCACCGAAACCGCCACAAGCTGTCTTGGAATGGTTTTTGTCATTTCAGGCGAGGTCAGAGCCTATATTGTCTCTGACGAGGGGCGCGAAATCACATTATTCCGTGTCGGCACAGGCAACGGCTGCATTCTGTCGGCATCCTGCCTGCTTTCGCAGATTAGCTTTGAAACGCAGCTTGTTGTGTCTAAGGATGCGGAGATTATGATTATCCCCTCCTCCGTATTCGGTAGGCTGAGCGAGCAGAACATTTATGTGCGCTGCTATATGCTTGAGGTTGCCGCGGAGCGCTTTTCCTCCGTTGTGCAGGTTATGGAGTCCTTGATTTTCAAGAGCTTTGACCAGCGCCTTGCAGGCTTTCTGCTGAGCGAATACAAAAGAACGGGCAGCTGCGAGCTTAATATGACCCAGGCTCAGATTGCGGAAAATGTCAACTCTGCGCGTGAGGTAGTTGCGCGTATGCTGAAGCAGTTTTCCGCCGACGGTCTAATAGCTGTCGGGCGCGGAAGGGTTATTCTCAAGGATATTGACCGTCTGAAAAAAATATAGGATTATTGCGAAAAATGCGACCTGGTTACAGAGTACAGGGCGCATTTTTCGTATCATAAAGCCAAACTTATACAAGGAGTGTTAAACTATGAAAGTTGTAATTGTCGGCGGTGTTGCAGGCGGCGCATCGGCTGCAGCCCGAATCAGAAGACTTGACGAGCACGCACAGATTACCGTGTTTGAAAAGTCCGGCTATATGTCCTATGCAAACTGCGGACTTCCCTACTATATCGGCGGAGTTATTGAAAATCCCGCTGCACTGACTCTGCAGACTCCCGAGAGCTTTTACAAGCGCTTCCGCGTTGATGTAAAGGTGCTGCACGAGGTCACCTCGGTCAACCCCGAAAAAAAGACCGTAAGCGTTACAAATCTGCGCACCGGCGAGAGCTTTGAGGAGAGCTATGACAAGCTGGTGCTTTCTCCGGGTGCAAAGCCCGTAGTGCCCGATATGCCCGGCGTTGACAGCGACAAAATTTTCACCCTGCGCACCGTTGAGGACACCTTCCGCATCCGTGAGTTTGTGGAAGAAAACAAGCCTAAGACCGCGGTTATGGTAGGCGGCGGCTTTATAAGCCTCGAGATGGCGGAAAATCTCTGCGAGATGGGCGTGGAAACCACCATCGTTCAGCGTCCCGACCATCTGCTCAAGACCATAGACTTTGATATGGCAAGCTTTGTTCACGCAAAGTTCAGACAGCACGGCGTAAAGCTCGTTCTCGGCGGTAATGTTACCGGCTTTGAGGAGAGCGAAAACGGTCTTAATGTGCTTCTCAAGGACAGCGAGCCTCTGAAGGCTGATATGGTCATTCTCGCAATCGGCGTAAGTCCCGACTCTACTCTTGCAAAGAGCGCAGGACTTGAGCTCGGTATGAAGGGCAGCATCATCACAAACGACAGAATGGAAACCTCCGTCAAGGATATTTACGCAGTCGGTGATGTTGTTCAGGTCAAGCACGCAGTAAGCGGTGAGGACGCCGTCATTTCCCTTGCAGGTCCCGCAAACAAGCAGGGCCGCATTGCAGCGGACAACATCTGCGGCGGTGACAGCCACTACAAGGGCTCCATGGGCTCCTCCGTTGTCAAGGTATTTGATATGACCGTTGCAAGCACCGGTCTTACCGAAAAGGCAGCAAAGACCGCAGGTATGGATTACGATAAAGTTATTCTCTCCCCGGGTTCTCACGCTTCCTACTACCCCGGTGCAAAGGTTATGACCATGAAGGTCATTTTCGAGAAAAAGACTCTGAAGCTCCTCGGCGCACAGATTGTCGGCGCAGACGGTGTTGACAAGAGCATCGATGTTCTTGCAACCGCAATCAGCGCAGGTATGGCCGCAGACGAGCTCAAGGACCTCGACCTTTCCTACGCACCTCCCTATTCCTCCGCAAAGGCTCCCGTCAATATGGCAGGCTTTATGATTGAGAACATCGCAAGCGGAAAAATCAAGCAGTTCCATTGGGACGAGGTTGCTGACCTACCCCGCGACGGCAGCGTCAACCTGCTCGACGCACGCTTCGTGCGCGAGTACTCAGGCGGCAACGCAGAGGGCTTTGTAAACATCCCCGTTGACGAGCTGCGCGAGCGCATTTCCGAGCTTGAAAAGGGCAAGCCCGTCTATGTAATGTGCCAGAGCGGTCTGAGAAGCTACATTGCCTGCAGAATTCTTGAGCAGGAGGGCTTTGACTGCTACAACTTCTCCGGCGGCTACCGCTTCTATTCCTCCGTTCTGCTTGAAAAGAGCATGAAGGACAGCGCATATCCCTGCGGTATGGAAAAGTAATTATAAGTAGATTTAATTCGGCTCAGCAGAATGCTGAGCCGAATTTTCAGCCTGTCTGACGGGCATAGCCTTTACAAATTTGCCCGTTTACTATATAATAAGCAAACAATTTTGCGTATTACTATCCGGAGGCAGCTCGTGAAAATCAGCAACGAAGCAAAGGCTTCTCTCAAGGAGAGGTTTGTAAAAGACATTGAAAATCAGATACTGTCCGGCGAGCTGAAGATTGGTGACAAGCTTCCCTCAGAGCGTGAAATGGTGGAAAAGATGGGCGTCAGCCTCACGATTGTCAACGCGGGAATTACCGAGCTTGCAGGCAAGGGCTTTGTGGAGATTATTCCCCGTCAGGGCATTTTCGTTTCCGACTATGTACACACGGGTTCAATCTCAACGCTTGTTTCGATAATGCAGTACAACAACGGCAGGTTAAGTCCGCGCGAGGTGCGTTCAATTCTCAGAACAAGAACAGTAACCGAAAGACTCGCAATCGAGGACGCAATTGAAACCGCAAGCGATGAGCAGATTAAAAAGCTCGAGCGCTACATCGCGCAGCTTGAAATCGCTGCCGATGATTTTGTGTACTCCTCAATCGTTATGGATTTCTTCCACGAAATTCATTCAATGGGCGAAAATGTGCTTTTGCCGCTTATGTTCCATTCCTTCAGAGCACCTGCAATAAACCTCTACTGCAAATATATTGAGCGCAACGGACGCGAGCC
>JAZULF010000127.1:0-4041 GCA_045643645.1 Oscillospiraceae bacterium | reverse complement strand
ATTAAACAAATGCGGTATCCGCCATTTGTACTTGTCAACAAATTTACGCTGTTTGTTTGACTTGATAAGCAGTTTTTGATAAAATTTCTACATAATTCAATAAATTTAGGAGAAATGTATGAAAAAACGCATAATATCAATACTTCTCGTTCTTGTACTTGCAGTATCTCTGCTCGGAACAGCAGCACTTGCAGCTCCCGCAGAAACAATGTGCATAGACGGAAGCACAAATACTGTAGTTTGTATTGAGGATACAAATAAGCTCGGCTCAGGTAAAATTGTTTTTTATCCTACCGAGCTTGAGTCATCTGACGAGCAGTATCCCCTGATTGTGTGGGCAAACGGCACGGGCTGCATTACGCAGACCTATTATCCGCTGCTTCAGAAGTTTGCGGATGCAGGCTATATTGTAATTGCCGACACCACAGTTATGTCTGCTGACGGCACTGCGCAGGTTAATTCTGTTGACTATGCAATTTCCAAGAACGCAGATAAAAACAGTGTTCTCTGCGGCAAGATTGATGTAGATAACATTGCAGCAGCAGGTCACTCACAGGGCGGCAGAAGCGCAGTCAATGCCGCTACACTTGATAGCAGAATTGATTGTGTCCTCTCCATTGCAGGCTCAAGCTATAAAAGCGAAGCAAAGGCTGTAAGCTGCCCCGTGTTCTTTATGACCGGCACAGCTGACCTCATAGTTTTATCTTCAATGTGGGTTAAGCCTGCATACGATAATGTTCAGGGCAGCGCAGTATATGCCTCTCTTAAGGGCGGCGTACACACCAGCTGCATGGTAACTCCTTCAAAGGTAGCAGGCTATGCTATCTCCTGGTTTGACGCTCAGCTTAAGGGCGATGACAGCGCTGCAGCCGTATTCGCACCCGGTGGAGCACTTGCAAGCGATTCCGCATGGAAAAACTTTGCCTGCAAGTAAGAATTAAGTATAAAAAAACAGCTCATTCATTGAATGAGCTGTTTTTTTGTTTTGTTTTTACTGCTCTTTGCCGAGGTAGTTGATAAGAAGCTCATGCATAAGCTCATCGCGGTCAATACGGCAGATGAGGCTGCGAGCGTTGTTATAGTTTGTAATGTAAGTGGGGTCCTCGGAAAGAATGTAGCCAACCAGCTGATTAATAGGGTTGTAGCCCTTCACCTTAAGAGAGTTGTATACGGATGACAGAATTTCTCTCATTTCGGTTTTGCTGTCTATAACAGTAAATTTTCTGGTGATGTCTTCCATAATTTATCCCTCCAGTACTCTTTGTTCATGGTGTCATTATAACCAGTTCGGTTGAAAAAGTAAAGTGATTAAATCGCAAATAGTTGCTACTGTACAATTATATGGACAGATTAACGCATTTTAGCACCGAAATTCTTCTCAAGTGCGCTCAAAACTGCCTTCATTGTGCCGTCGGCATGCTCATCGGTGAGGGTCTGGTCATCTGCACGCATAGTCAGAGAGAAAGCAACAGACTTCTTGCCAGCCTCAATGTGGCTGCCGGTGTAGATATCAAACAGTGCGCAGTCCTTCAGGAACTGACCGCCGTTCTTCATGATGCAGTCAATCAGCTTAGCAACGGGGATTGCCTTGTCGCATACGACTGCGATATCGCGGGAAACTGCGGGGAAGCGGGGCAGGGGAACATAGATGGGGTCAGCACCGCGTGCCTTCATAAGCATCTCGAGAGAAAGCTCTGCGCAGAACATCTCAGCATCAACGCCGTAGTTCTGAGCAACCAGCGGATGAATCTGACCGAATACACCGACGCACTCGTCGCCGCACCATACGGTAGCGCAGCGGCCGGGATGGTAGGAAGGATTGTCGGTGCATGCCTCGTAGCGGACATTTTCTGCGCGAAGCTCACCGAGTATTGCCTCTACAACGCCCTTTACAGTGAAGAAGTCAGTACCGTTGCCGTAGGTGCCGAGAGAAAGGAACTTTGACTCAATTGCAAGACCGTCAGCGCCGCCGAGCTTATAGGTTCTGCCGATTTCGTAGAGCTTGACTGCCTTGTTGCGGTAGTTGTAGTTACGGGTCAGAATCTCAAGCATGGAGGGCAGCGTGGTTGTACGCATAATAGAGGTGTCTTCGCCGAGAGGATTGAGAATCTTGAAGCTCTCACGGCGCGGGTCATCTGCTGCCCAGCGAATCTTGTCATAATAGGTGGGGGAGATGAAGGAGTAGGTGATGATTTCATCATAGCCTACGGAACGGCAGATAGCGCCGAGCTGCTGCTCAAGAAGCTGCTCTTCGTTGTAGCCGCCGCGAGTGGTCTCACCGCTGACGAGAGTGCAGGGAATGTTATTATAGCCGTGGAAGCGTGCAACCTCTTCCGCGAGGTCTGAGTAGTGTACAACATCAGCTCTCCAGGAGGGTACGGAGATGGTCTCACCGTCAACGCCGAACTGCAGGCTTCTGAGAATGCCGAGCATCTCATCGGTTGCAACATCGGTGCCGAGAAGCTCGTTTACCTTGTCAGGACGGAGTGCGAGCACAGTGGGCTCGGGCAGAGAGTTGACAACATCGATAACGCCGTCAACAACCTCACCGGCACCGAGCAGCTCTACGAGCTCGCAGGCGCGGTTTACAGCGGGCAGAGTGTTGAACGGGTCAAGACCCTTCTCAAACTTTGCAGAGGCTTCTGTGCGCATACCGAGAGCGAGAGCGCCCTTGCGGATGCAGGTGCCGTCAAAGTTGGCGGATTCAAATACAACATCAACGGTGTCGTCGACGATTTCGCTGTTTTCGCCGCCCATAATACCAGCAAGACCGACAGCGCGTGTGTCGTCTGCGATAACGAGCATATTCTCGTTGAGCTTGCGCAGGTTGCCGTCGAGAGTGGTGAGCTCTTCGCCGATTTCTGCACGGCGTACAATAATCTTGCCGCCCTTGACATAGCGGTAGTCGAATGCATGCATCGGCTGACCGTATTCCATCATTACATAGTTAGTGATATCAACAATGTTGTTGATAGGACGGACGCCCATAGCGCGCAGACGCTCACGCATCCACTTGGGGGAGGGAGCAATCTTGACATTGCGCACCATGCGTGCGGTGTAGCGGGGGCAGAGGTCTGCTGCGGGAACCTCAACCTTGAGAAGCTCCTCGAGATTACCCTCAGCGCCGCCGTTGACAACGGGCTCATGAAGCTTAAGCTCCTTGCCGAAGGTAGCTGCTGCCTCGCGTGCAAGACCGATGATTGACAGACAGTCGGGGCGGTTGGGTGTGATTTCAAACTCAACAATATGGTCGTCAGCACCGATAACTGTTTTGATTTCATCACCGGGCTTGATGCCGTCCTCATGCAGAATGAAGATGCCGTCGGCAATGCAGTTGGGGAACTCAGCCTGCTGTGCGTGCAGGTCCTCAAGAGTGCAGATGCTTGCAGACTTGGTGTTGTATGCGAGCATATCGCCCTCGTGGATGTTCTGGCACTCAGTTTCGCAGGAAGCCTCAGCGCCGCCGAGGTCGAGAGTGCAGGAAAATACATTGACGCCGATGCTTTCGACCTTAACTGCCTTTGCGGCAACAACAGGTCCGAATACCTTTGCTCCCGGCTGAATATCAGCGGGAATGGAGGGATTATCTGCATCTAGGGGGTGGTAGTTATTAAGAAGTGCTGCTGCCTTGATTACTGCGTAGGGGAAGTCACGCTCGTCAAGACCGAGCTCAGCGAGGGAGCAGAGCATACCGCAGGAAAGTTCACCGCGGAGCTTGCCCTTGGTGATTTTCTTGCCGCCGGGCAGCAGGGAATTGTGCAGTGCAGCGGGAACGAGGTCACCGACATGGACATTCCAAGCACCGGTTACTATCTGCACGGGCTCAGCCTCGCCGACATCAATGCTGCAAATCCACATATGGTCGGAGTTGGGGTGCTTGACCATGGAGAGAATCTTGCCGACTAGAACATTCTTGATTTCAGCGCCCATATCCTCAAAGGTCTCAACCTTTGAGCCGGAGAGGGTCATAGCCTCGGCAAATTCGCGGTCATCTATATCATTGACGGAAATGCCGTCAACAAATTCATTCAGCCATTTTCT
>JAZULF010000126.1:0-10339 GCA_045643645.1 Oscillospiraceae bacterium | reverse complement strand
CGCGCAGATATATCTCATAGGCGCCGTCAGGTATCGGCCTTGCAATATCCGCGCCATTTGCGAGCGCCCTTCGTATTTCAGCTGTCGAGCGCGGTCCCGATTCGGCGGTTGAATCATGGCCCGAGCCGAAGCGCTGCACCGTTACGGGCACAAGGTCAAGGCTCTGGTCATAGATTGCCTTTATATACTCAATGGCAAGGATATTGTTCGGGGTCTCAAGCTGACCTGCAAGCTCCCCTACCTTTTTAGCCGCCGCTCTCTGTCGGGCAAGCGCGAAGGATATGCCCTCATCACTGCTCAGCTCCGCGCGTATATCATTTATAAATAAGGGATTCATAAGAAGCTCTGCAAGCTTTGCAAGCGGAGTTATCTCACCGCATTCCGAGCCGAAACTTAAGTGCGTAACCACTCCTGTTGCGCCAAGTAAGCCTACCGCGCCGCGCGCAAAGCCCTCCGCCGAGGACAGAGTCCACGGCAGTGGAAGCTCAATCACGAGGTCAACTCCGCTTTTAACGGCAGCCTCAGCTCTTGCGAATTTGGAATACACCGCCGCCTCGCCGCGTTGAATAAAATCGCCCGACATGACGCACACAATGGGGCAATCCTCGCCCATCTGCTTTATTGTTTCCTTAATATGGTGTTTATGACCATAATGGAACGGGTTATACTCGCCGACTATGCCAATAACGCTCAATTTTCCCGTCTCCTTAATAATTCTCTTGCTTTTTAGCTAAAATGTATTAAAATAGGTTTCGTATGTTCTTATAATACAATTAAATATGTACTTTTACAACAAGAAAGGAATTTTATAATGAAGATTCTTGTAATCAACGCAGGCAGCTCCTCCCTCAAGTACCAGCTTATCGATATGGAGACCGAGTCCGTAATGGCTAAGGGTCTCTGCGAGCGTATCGGTATCGACGGTCACCTCAAGCACAGCCCCCTGGTAGGCGGCAAGCCCGTATTTAACGAGGATATCGCTCTTCCCACCCACGCTGAGGCTATTGCAGCTGTTATCGACAAGCTCACCTCCGCTGAATTCGGCGTTGTTGCTTCCATGAAGGAAATCGACGCTGTCGGTCATCGCGTCGTTCACGGCGGCGAGAAGTTTGCTTCCTCCGTCCTCATCACCGACGAGGTTATGGCAGCTCTCGAGGAGTGCACTCCCTTTGCTCCCCTGCACAATCCCGCAAACATCATCGGTATCAACGCATGCCGCGATGTTATGGGCGATGTTCCCATGGTCGCAGTATTCGATACCGCTTTCCATCAGACTATGCCCGGCAAGGCATTCATGTACGCAGTTCCCTATGAGTACTACCAGAACGACGGTATCCGTCGCTACGGCTTCCACGGCACCTCTCACCGCTATGTTTCCGGCCGCTGCGCAGAGATGATGGGCAAGCCCATCGAGGAGCTCAAGATTGTTTCCTGCCACATGGGTAACGGCAGCTCCATCGCAGCTATCGACGGCGGCAAGTGCGTTGACACCTCCATGGGCTTCACTCCCCTGGTTGGTCTTCCCATGGGCACCCGCTGCGGCGACCTCGATTCCGGCGTTGTTCAGTTCATCATGAACAAGTACGGCATGAACATTGACGAGATGCTCGCAGTTCTCAATAAGAAGTCCGGTGTTCTCGGTGTTTCCGGTGTTTCCTCCGACTTCCGTGACCTCGATATGGCAGCAGCAGAGGGCAACGAGCGCGCACAGCTGGCACTCGATATGTTCCATTACTGGGTTGCAAAGGTTGCAGGCTCCTATGTTGCAGCAATGAACGGCGTTGACGCAATCGTATTCACCGCAGGTGTAGGCGAAAACTCCAAGTCCTCCCGCAAGGCAATTGCCGAGTACTTCGGCTATCTCGGTGTTACCATCGACGAGGAAGCAAACTCCAAGCGCGGCGAAGACATCATGATTTCCACCCCCGACTCCAAGGTCAAGGTATTCGTTATCCCCACCAACGAGGAGCTCGTTATCGCACGCGATACTAAGGAAATCTGCGGCTGATATTTGCGGCTGATATTTAATATAGTATAAAAGCTCAAGTGAGGCAGGTGAAAGCCTGCCTCACTTTTTTATTTTGTATCACCCTTTTCAGTCGGTTTTTTGCTCTCAAAAGTAGGAAAAAGCGAAAAATTTCTTAGATTTTTCAATAAAAATCATTGACACGCAGTGCTTTGGGTTGTATACTACTAAAGCCGCATCGAGTGGGTCGGAAGTTGAGGAATTGCCTCACACCTACGAGAGCGAGACCTGAAGAAAGGATTGTTAAGTTCATGAAGCATGCTATAATCGAAACCGGCGGCAAGCAGTACCGCGTAGCAGAGGGCGATGTCATCTTCATCGAGAAGCTCGATGTTGAGGCAGGCGAGTCTGTTAAGTTCGATCGCGTTCTGGCTGTCATCGACGAGGAAAACACCGTTTTCGGTGCTCCCGTTATTGAAGGCGCAAGCGTTTCCGCAAATGTCGTTAAGAACGGCAAGGGCAAGAAGGTTCGCGTTTACAAGATGAAGCCCAAGAAAGGCTATCGCAGAACTCAGGGCCACAGACAGCCCTATACCAAGGTTCAGATTGAAACCATCAACGCATAATTTATTCCGCTACTACTGATATGGAGGTGTAACCTTAATGGCACATAAAAAAGGTATGGGTTCTACCAAGAACGGCCGCGACAGTGAGTCTAAGCGTCTTGGACCTAAAAGAGCAGATGGTCAGTTCGTTCTGGCCGGCAACATCCTTGTCAGACAGCGCGGAACTAAGATCCACCCGGGTACCAATGTTGGTAAGGGTAAGGACGACACCCTGTTCGCTCTCGTAGACGGCAAGGTAAAGTTCGAGCGCATGGGCAAGGACCGCAAAAAGGTCTCTGTTTACGAAGAAATCGCTCAGTAAATGAAGATTTGACAATGCCGGACAGTATAGTCCGGCATTGTTTTTACCCACAATAACTACGATTATTATAAGGAGGCAATGCTATGGCTTCTTTTGTAGATAAAGCAAAAATCACGGTCAGAGCAGGCAACGGCGGTAACGGCGCAGTAGCCTTCCACCGCGAAAAATATGTTGCAGCAGGTGGTCCCGACGGCGGTGACGGCGGCAGAGGCGGAGATATTGTTTTCGTCGTTGACGACAATATGTCCACCCTTATGGACTACCGCTACAAGCGCAAATACGTCGCAGGCAACGGTATGGACGGTCAGGGCAAGCGCTGCTCCGGCAAGGACGGTGAGAGCATGTATATCCGCGTTCCCCGCGGCACTCTTATCCGCGATACCGAGACCGGCGGCATCATGCACGATATGTCCGACGGTGAGAATTTCGTTGTCGCAAAGGGCGGCAAGGGCGGCTGGGGCAACAAGCATTTTGCTACCCCCACACGCCAGGTTCCCCGCTTTGCAAAGCCCGGTCTTCCCGGTGAAAGTCACGACATAACACCCGAGCTGAAGCTGCTTGCAGATGTCGGTCTTGTAGGCTTCCCCAATGTCGGAAAATCCACCCTGCTGAGCGTTGTCAGCAAGGCTCATCCCAAGATTGCAAACTACCATTTCACCACCCTTTTCCCCAACCTCGGAGTGGTGTATGTTGACGAGGGCAGAAGCTTTGTAATGGCTGATATTCCAGGCATTATTGAGGGTGCGTCCGAGGGCGCGGGACTCGGTCACGACTTTCTCAGACACATAGACCGCTGCCGTCTTCTCATCCATCTTGTTGATGTTTCAGGCAGCGAGGGACGCGACCCCGTTGAGGACTTTGATGCCATAAACGCGGAGCTTCAGGAGTACAGTCCCGAGCTTGCCGAAAGGTATCAGATTGTTGCCGCAAACAAGTGCGATTTGCTCGGTGACGACCGTGAGAATATCGACAGACTCCGTGAGCATGTTGAGGCTCTCGGCTACGAATTTTTCGAGATGAGCGCAGCTACCCACAACGGCACCCACGAGCTTGTAAGCGTTGCGGCAGCAAAGCTTCAGGACCTCCCTCCTGTTCTGCACTTTGAGGCGGACTATGTTCCTCCCGAGCCTGTTATCGACACCTCCGAATCCCTCACCATCGAGCAGTTCGACGATGTTTGGGTTGTCGAGGGCGCATGGATGCAGAAGCTGCTTGCAACCGTCAATTTCTCCGACAACGAAAGCCGTATGTACTTCGACCGCGTGCTGCGCGAGTCGGGTGTATTCGAGCGTATGGAGGCAATGGGCATTCAGGACGGCGACACCGTCAGCATTTATGACCTCGAGTTCGAGTATAAGGACTAAAATTTCAAAATATAAGAAAACGATGCTTCCCGGGTGGAAAACCGCCCATGAAGCATCGTTCTTTTTTTACTTACTTGAGGCCGTTCTCGTATGCCTCGATCATCTTCTTGACCATCTGGCCGCCGACGGAACCTGCCTGGCGTGCAGTGATGTCGCCGTTGTAACCGTTCTTCAGGTTTACGCCAACCTCGCTTGCGGCTTCCATCTTGAACTTATCCATTGCCTCGCGTGCTGCGGGAATGACAAGACGATTGCTGGAATTGTTAGACATAGTTTTACATCTCCTTTTCTGTATTGGGCCTTGTTTTTTAACCCGTGATTATCATTACCCGAGGCGGATTTTATATGCATTTTCGGCAAATGCAAATTTTGTCAGATTTCAAATTATGTCTAAACGGCAACATTTTGCATATATAGATAATTTTTCTGAAAAAAGCAAAAAATAATTCAATATATAGGCCGTATTTACTTGACTTTTATTATAATAGTATGTACAATAACGATGTATGATTATGCTTACTATAGTTATATAATATTTGCTGATTATTCCGTCATAAAATATGCCGGATTCGTACTATAATTACTCTCGAGCACGATAGGGGTATTCTTCGCTATGCGTAATGTTTTTAAAATCTTCAGAAACGACTTAAAGGCGCTGTATAAGCACTTCTTTGCCTTTCTCATAATCCTTGCGATATTGATTCTGCCTGCGCTGTATGCATGGTTCAATATCTACGCCTACTGGGACCCTTACAGCAAAACCGACGAGGTCAAGATTGCTGTTGTCTGCGACGACCAGGATTACATGGACGAGGACGGCCAGATTATCAATATAGGCAACGAGCTCGTCAAGGAGCTTAAGGAGAACAAAGACTTCGGCTTTGAATTCCTCGATGATGCTGACCAGGCTGTTGAAGATGTTTACGCCGGCAAGTACTACGCCGCCGTTGTTATCGGTCCCGACTTTACATACAACATGTACAACTTCCTCAAGACCGATATGTTCAGCCCCACCATCAACTTCTATCAGAACGAGAAAACAAACGCCATCGCAGTCAAGGTTGTCGAGGCTGCAGGCGATACCGTCAAGCAGAGCGTTAATGAAAAGTACATTGAAGCCATTGTCGAAACTCTGTTCGGCAAGCTGAACACCTTCTCCGAGGATGTTCAGGGCTCCTCCTCCCTTGAAACCCTCAAAAACACTCTCGCAAAGATTGACAAAAACCTCAACGCTTACGGCACCACCCTCGATTACTTCATCACCGCAAACAATTCTCTCGTCAAGACCCTTAAGGACACCAACGGAACTATCAATTACTCAATCTACCTCCTCGGCAACGAGAGAGTTAATATTTCAAAGCAGATTTCCTACCTCGAAGCTACCCAGGGTGACCTCAGCCGCTTCAACGAAGAGGTAAACAACCTGCTCACCGGTCTGCAGGATTCAGTTCAGCAGGCAATATTCAGACTTGACCGTCTGTACGATGGATCCTCCGAGGATGCAGAAGCTGCTCAGACCGCTCTTGCAGAGCTTGAGGCTCAGTATCAGGAGCTGATTGATTACCTCACTCACTCCGGTCTTTCCGGTCCCGAGGCTGAAGATACGCTGTCTGCACTGAACACCCTCAAGAACAAAATCACCCAGCTGCGCACCGTAATCGGTCTGAACTCCTCTGAGGAAACAAACCAGAACGCAATCGACACCATTATGGACGGCTACGAAAGCGTTGCAGTTCCTACTGTTTACACCGCTGTTACCGGTTATGACTACAATGACCTCGTATCTGCATCAAGCCAGCAGGGTATGGACACTATGATGTCCTATATGGCTGACGATGTTAATGACCGTATCGAGAGCATTCAGGATAACCTCGACCTCGCAGAGAAAACAAAGAGCAGCTCCGTTCGTGAAACCGCTCTTCAGTCCGCTAAGAGTGATACCGACATTGTTCAGCAGGAGCTTTCCTCTCTCGGCACCGCATTTGATGCAGTAGAGAAGGCAACCGGCAACAAGTCCACCACCTCCTCTGCCACCAAGAAGGCTGCTGACAGCACCGGCAAGGCAAGCGATATCCTTGAGGACCTCCTCAACGGCAACCGCGACATTGACCTCGTCCGCGACCTGCAGCTTGTAAGCGACGCACTCGGCACCACCCGCGTTACCGTAACCGAGATTGTTTACCCCGCAATTGATACTCTGCTTGAAAATGTTCAGGACAGCCTCGGTGATGTTTCCTCAATCGTTCTCGACCTGAGCAACATCATGGGCAAGGTTACTCCCATTGTTTCCGAGCTTGGAAATACCTTCACCGCTGTTAACAACGCACTCGTTCAGGTTAAGGACCTCATAAACTCCTACAGCAACCGCATCAACGACCTCATCGGCATTCTGAACGGTGATACTGATAACACCTCTATCCAGCAGATGCTCGACTTCTTCACCGTTGACCCCGAAACCATCGGTGAGTTCTTCGCAAGTCCCGTATCCATGCGTTCTGAGAGCATCTATACCGTTGATTCCTACGGTACTGCAATGGCTCCGTTCTACACCATGCTCGCTATCTGGATTGGCTGCATCATCATCAATGCAATCATGAAGATTGACAATCCCATCGAGCTTGAGGGTGCAAAAGAAGGTCAGAAGTTCTTCGGCAGATATCTTATTTTCCTGCTTCTGAGTGAAATTCAGACCATGATTATCATGCTCGGCGACCTGCTTATTCTCGGTGTCGGCTGCCTGCATCCCGGACTGTTCCTGCTGTCAGGCGTTGTAACCGCGCTGGTTTGCTCCATGATTGCCTACTCCCTCGCAGTTGCATTCGGCAACATCGGCAAGTTCCTGGTCGTTGTATTTATGATTATTCAGATTGCAGGCTCCGGCGGTTCCTACCCCATCGAGCTTCTGCCTGACTTCTTCCAGCAGGTTTACCTGTTCTTCCCCTTCCCCTATGCAATCAACGCTATGCGCGAAGCAATCGCAGGTCTGTATCAGAACAACTATCTGATTTATCTGCTGCAGCTTATGATTTTCTTCGCAGCAGGTCTGTTTGTAGGTATCGTTGTAAAGCGTTCACTCAACGGTCTTAACGCCTATATGAACGAACAGCTTGAAAAGACTGAAATGATGTAATTTCAGCGCTTCAATTTACCAAATAAGCATTTAGGAGTATGTATAATGGATACAGAATCCAAGTACGAAAAACTGTATAACGAACTGGTCGATGGTTTGGAACAAATGCATCAAAGGAATGTAAAGCGAACAAGCGACGCTCTTAAGAGTCTGCTTATCATCCCGACTATATTCCTCATTCTGCTTTTCCTGACCAAGACCTCAAAGACCATCTTCCTTGTTCTTTGGATTGCATCAATGTTTGTCATTGCTGCCGTTCTGATTATCGTTGAGTATCAGGACTATCTGCTGCGAAAGATGTTCTCCGTGGTGGACACCGACAACGAGGATGACGCTGAGCCTGAAGAAACCGTCGAGATTGCTAACGCAAGCGACACCGATGAGGCTCTTATGCGCGCAGGTCTGATACTTGACTCAGCTCAGCATCGTGCTCCTGAGTTTGATGCCTCAGAAGAAACTCCTGCTAAGGATTTCGAATATGATAACCCCGAAGAAGCGCCTGCGGCTGCCGATATGGCTGACGCCGACAATGAATCTGAGGTTAACGCAAACAGCTAATTACACTACGGAAGAAACGATGTATTGAATATGAAGAATTTTAAGCAGACAACTTCAAATATTTCAGCCGTCATTCGCTCTGATATAAAGCGTCTGAGCAAGAGCGTCGTCGCCGTCGTGTGCGTGTTTGGCCTCGCTCTTATCCCCTGCCTCTATGCATGGTTCAATATCATGTCAAACTGGGACCCCTACACGGCAGACTCGACCAAGAATCTTAAGATTGCGGTTGCCTCCGCCGACGAGGGTACCGACTTTGCCGGTGTGAACTTCAATGTAGGTAATGTCATCATTGAAAGGCTCAAGGGTAACAATCAGATTGACTGGCAGTTCCCTGACACTGTTCAGGAGGTAATGGACGGTCTGTACGCCGGTGATTACTACGCCGCACTGATTATCCCCGAGGACTTCAGTGAATGTATGCTCGGCTTTGCCGACGGTGAAATTGACCGACCGGAAATCATCTACTACGATAACCAGAAGATGAACGCAGTTGCATCGAGAGTTACCGACAGAGCTCAGGGTCTTATCAAGGACCAGATAAACAGTATCTTCGTTGCAACGATAGTTGATGAGCTCAGCACCTTCACTTCTGTCTTCACCGGTATGGGTGTCAGCGCTGAGGATTCGCTTATCAAGCTTGAGCAGCAGCTCAGCAACATCGCATCCGACCTTCGTGCTTATGCAGCAATTATGGACTCAATGTCCTCTGTAACGAAGTCAGCTTCGATGGTAACGAGCATGACAAGTGACCTGCTGCCGGACATTTCCGATATGCTTTCCAAGAGCCGCAGCACAATCAGCGACATTCAGGAGCGTCTGGCAACCAGCAAGGAAGACATTGTATATGCAGCTGATGCAATAAGAAACAGCTCTGAAGAGCTGAGAAACACTGCTGAACGCCTTGATAAAGCGGTTGACGGTGACCCTGCTGCAGCAGGCAGCGGCTATGTCGATTGGGAATCCCTCTACGGCGAGGGCGGCATCACCCAGTACGAAGGTGAAATTCTCGATGACCTTTATTATGATGTAAACGACCAGCTTCACGAAAGCTTTATTAGATTCGACGACATTCTCCAGCAGACAACCGTTGACAGCAATCTGATTGCTTCTATGAGCACTCTGCAGGATTCACTCACCAATCTCGATGCTCTCCTCGCTCGAATCGAAGGCAATGTAAAGGGACAGTCAATGACAATTGACCAGTTCTCAAGTGCATTGAATTCCTGCTCTCAGAGCATTGAAGGCACTAAGGATGTTCTCAATTATATGGTTGACATGGTCACCGGCATCCAGTCAAGTGTCAATTCCCTGCGCACAAGCGAAAGCTTCTCCAAGCTTCTTGACCTGCTTGATGAAGATGTCAGCGGTCTTGTTGAGTACCTCGGCTCCCCCGCAAACCTTGAGGTTGTAAGAGTTTATGCTCTTGACCACTTTGGTTCCGGTATGGCTCCGTTCTACACTGTACTTTCTCTGTGTGCAAGTGCTCTGCTCAGTGTCAGCCTGCTGCACACTCATGTAAAGCGCAGAAAGGATTTGCCTCAGCTTACAAATATCGAAGCATTCTTCGGCAGATACTTCACCTTCTTCGCAATCGGTCAGTTCACTGCACTCATTACTGTTCTCGGCAACCTGTTCTACATAGGCATTCAGTGCTACAACCCGTTTGAGTTCTGGCTGGCAGCGGCAATTGCAAGTATGCTGTTCACGATGCTCAACTACGGTTTGGTATTCGCCCTCGGCAATATTGGTGAAGCAATCGCAATCATCATTCTGGTCATTCAGGTTGCAGGCTCCGGCGGCACTTATCCGCTGGAAATGCTCCCGAAGTTCTTCCAGAACCTGTACAACATTATGCCGTTCAAGTACGCAATGAGCGCAATGCGCGAGACCATCGCAGGTAGCTACGACCACTACTATCTCAAGTGCATACTTGTTATGCTGCTGATGACTCTGCTGCTTATCCCCGCTTCCCTGCTCCTCAGCGTTGCATTCAAGCGTCTGCGCAAGTA
This sequence comes from Oscillospiraceae bacterium, assembly GCA_045643645.1. Taxonomy (GTDB): domain Bacteria; phylum Bacillota; class Clostridia; order Oscillospirales; family Oscillospiraceae; genus F23-B02. The sequence continues at coordinate 385 of JAZULF010000126.1, read as the reverse complement.
CTTTGAAGACAGTAAAGCTAAGACACATCTTATGCACAACAACTAATCAAAGCAAGTTTAATCACCCGACAGATTACTGTCGGGTGATTTTTTATTGCATCGTGTGGAGTTGTATAATGCGGCTCAATAGGTTTTTATAGTAGCATACCTATACTCATAAGCCTACCTATACGCCCGTTAAAAAGATACGCAGACACATATTATGGCAGTAAAACTGCATATAACAAATAAAAAAGCAGACACATTGGGCGGTGCACCATAGTGATTTACAGCCTTGAAAGTATCTGCTTCCCGCAAAGCTTCGTTAAAAAGCCTCGGAATACATATCAAGTATTCCTGCGTTTTTTGCCTCGCCTTGCAGAAAACATTTAGCTTTCAAGGTGCT
>JAZULF010000125.1:0-4776 GCA_045643645.1 Oscillospiraceae bacterium | reverse complement strand
TATTGAAAATCTGAATATTAAACCCGACGGAATATATGTTGACGGCACACTTGGACTCGGAGGTCATTCCGAGCAGATTCTGAAGCGACTCGACAAGGGCAGATTAATCGGCATTGACCGAGATGAGTCTGCGATAAGACGAACGGGGGAGAGATTAAAGGCATATGCCGACAAGATGACGCTTGTACACGGCAACTTCAGCGATGTTGCATCAATTCTTGACGAGCTCGGAATTGACGGCGTTGACGGAATGCTATTTGACCTCGGTGTATCTTCGCCTCAGCTTGATGAATCAGAGCGAGGCTTTTCATATATGAACGATGCTCCGCTGGATATGCGAATGGATAATACAAGCGCGCTGACTGCATGGAATGTTGTCAACGAATGGTCCGAGAGTGAGCTTGTCAGAATTCTCCGTGATTACGGTGAGGAGCGTTTTGCGAGAAAGATTGCCTCAAGAATTGTCGAGCGCAGAGCGGTAAAGCCTATCGAAACAACTCTCGAGCTTGTAGATGCAATTAAATCCGCAATGCCCGCTGCAGCACTCAGAGAAAAGCAGCATCCTGCAAAGCGCAGCTTCCAGGCAATAAGAATTGCCGTAAACGATGAGCTCGGCGCGGTTGAGGAAATGATGCGCACAGCACCCGACAAGCTGAATGTCGGCGGCAGACTATGCGTTATCAGCTTCCATTCCTTAGAGGACAGAATTGTAAAGACATCGATTGCAAGCCGGGAAAACGGCTGCACATGTCCGCGCGAGGCGCCGATTTGCGTATGCGGCTTTGTGCAGACGCTGAAAAATGTACATAGAAAACCGATAATACCGGGTGAGGATGAGCTGAATTGCAATCCGCGCGCAAGAAGCGCAAAGCTTCGCGTTGCCGAGAAAGTGTAGGTTCTGATGTCAAAAGTAAGCTCAATACCTCAGACAGAGTACGAATACAGCAGCATAAAAAGGGAAGTATCCAAGAAAAAGCGCAGCAAAAAGCGAAACTTTCGCAGGGTGATATCCTCACTTCTGACGGTTTTGCTGTCAGCAGCTGCTGTGCTTATGCTTATAAAAGGTATATTCATCCGGATTGAGCTTACAAGGCAAAATGATGTAAATGTCAGGCTTGAGCAGCAGCTTAGCGGTCTTTTGGAAGAAAACAGACGGCTGAGCATCAGATACGAATCACAGATAGATTTAGCCGGGCTTGAGGAATATGCGAAAAACGAGCTCGGCATGCAAAAGCCGGGCATCACGCAGACAAAGAAAATTGATACGGAAACTCAGGACAAGGCTGTTAAGCTGGGTGTTGCTGAGAAAACAGGGTTAGCAGATAAGATAGGCGATTTGATAAGCATAATTTCTGATGCGCTGTTATAGGATGTCAATAGACAACCTGAAGCGCCAAAGGAGCAGCTATGCAAAAATCGCAGAAGTCCGATAATCTCAGCCGCAGCCCAAACAGAACTATGCTCCGCCGCACACTATTCCTGATGGCAGTGTGCGGCATACTTGCGTTTTTAGCACTTGCGGCAAGACTGTATGTCCTGCAGATAAGAGACCACGAAAAATACGAGGAGCTTGCAATAGGTCAGCAGCTGAGGGAAACGGGGGCGTCAGCCTCGCGCGGCACAATCTACGACTGCAATATGAACATCCTTGCAATGAGCGCAAATGTCGAGAATGTGTACTTGAGTCCTGCTGAGATTGAAATGTACGGCGAGGATGCCGAATTCATAGCCGAAAATCTCTCGGAGATACTCGACCTCGACTATGACGAGGTGCTTGAGAAAACAAAGAATACGGGCTCATGGTATGTAACCGTAGCCAAAAAGCTTGAGCCTGAGCTTGCAGATAAAGTAAGAAAATTCAAGCAGGATAATAAGCTGAAGGGTGTGCGCCTTGAAAGCGACACCAAGCGCTATTATCCGTATTCATCGCTTGCCTGCCATGTGATAGGCTTTGTCGGCACGGACAATGTCGGTCTTGATGGCATAGAGGCGCAGTATAACTCGGCACTATGCGGCACCTCGGGTAAGTATATGCGTGCAACAAATGCCTACGGCACCGACCTTCTGTTTAATCAGTTTGAGGGCTATTACGGTGCTGAAAACGGCTGCGATGTAGTAACAACAATTGACCTGAGCATACAGCACTATGTTGAAAAGACGCTGTATCAGGCAGTTGAGGATTACGATATACAAAACGGTGCGGGCGCAATCGCGATGGATGTCAATACAGGCAAGATACTTGCAATGGCATCAATCGGCGGCTATGACCTCAACAATTTCCTCGATATCAGCGATGAGGCGCAGGCAATTATTGACGGTGCGCAGACCGATGAAGAAAAGGAGCAGCTGCTTGCCGATGCGCAGCGGCTTCAATGGCGCAATAAGACTCTTTCAGATACCTACGAGCCCGGCTCAACCTTCAAGATAATAACTCTGTCGATGGCACTCGAGGAGGGCGTTGTAGACCTCGATGACAGCTTCAACTGTGGCGGAAGCGTGCAGGTGCAGGGCAGAACGGCACCGGTGAAGTGCTGGAAAACCGAGGGCCACGGCGGACAGACGCTGACTCAGGCAGTGCAGCATTCCTGCAATGTTGCTTTTGTAAACATCGGAATGCGCATAGGTGCTGAAACCTTTTATAAGTATTGCGATGCCTTCGGCTTTTTAAGCCTTACAAATGACAGCTCCGAGCAGCTTACGGCAAAAACGGGGATAGACCTCGGCGGCGAAAGCGGCAGCATATGGTGGAGCGAGGATGTGTTCTGCAGCGAGAAGAATAAATCTCAGCTTGCTGCGGCATCCTTCGGTCAGACTTTTACAATCACGCCTTTGCAGCTAATCACAGCAGTGAGTGCCTGCGTAAACGGCGGCAGGCTGATGCAGCCTTATGTCGTAGAAAGTTTACTGGACGAAGACGGCGTAACGGTGTATAATCATAAGCCTACGGTTGTGCGCCAGGTAATCAGCGAGGAAACGAGCAAGACCGTCTGCTCAATTCTCGAGCAGGTAGTCGGCGACCCTAAGGATGGCACGGGCAAGAATGCCGCCGTAGCCGGCTACCGAATAGGCGGTAAGACCGGCACCTCGGAAAAGGTAAGCCTTGAGGCGCAGACCGGTAAAAAGGACTACATAGTTTCCTTTATCGGCTTTGCTCCTGCAGACAATCCGCAGATTGCACTGCTTGTAATGCTCGATTCACCGAGCAGTGAGTCGGGAATATACATAAGCGGCGGTATGATGGCAGCGCCAACTGTCGGCAAAATGTTTGCCGATATTCTGCCGCATATGAATATTGAACCGCAGTACAGCTCAGATGAGCTTGAAAAGATGGATAAAAGTGTCCCGAATATTGGGGGACTTAGTGTGTCCGAGGCGACGAAAGCGCTTGAAGAAGCAGGCTTCGGTGTAAGAACAATCGGCAGCGGTGCGAATGTAAATAATCAATTGCCCGCAGCAAACTCGGTTGTTGCCGACGGCAGCACGATTATCATCTACGCTGATGCGCAGCCGTCTGTGAGCCTTGAAGCAATGCCCGACATAACGGATATGAGCTATTCCGAGGCGGTTGAGCTTCTCGGCACCTACGGACTGTTTGTCAGCACAGATGCGGTGATTGATAATCCCGCAGAGCAGAAGATAACAACACAAAGCGTGCAGAGCGGAAGCTCGGTAAAGCACGGAACAATAGTTGAGGTAACACTTCTTTCACTTGATAGTGATATGCTCGGAAGATATTGATACAGAGGAAAAAATATGAAGCTAAAAGAAATAGTAAAGGACATTGATGTTGTTGAAATGTCGGCAGATGCCGAGCTTGAAATAAGCGGCATTAGCTACGATTCGCGCAAGACAAAGCAGGGCGATATATTCGTTGCCATCACGGGCTTTGAGTCTGACGGCTATACCTACATTCCGTCTGCTGCGCAGAAGGGCGCTGCCGTTGTGTTCTGCGAGAAAAAGCCGCAGATTGAAATTCCATATGTAATCGTATCCGATTGCAGATATGCGCTTGCGATTTTAAGCCGCAACTTCTTCGGAAATCCCGCAGGCGAGATGAAAATCATCGGCATAACGGGTACAAACGGCAAGACAACAACAACCTATATTCTCAAGCATATGCTTGAGGCAAAGCTCGACGCAAAGGTCGGTCTTGTCGGCACCAACGGCAATATGATAGGCGATGAGTTTATCCACACCGAGCGCACAACGCCCGAAAGCTACGAGCTCCAGCAGCTTTTCCGCGAGATGGCAGATGCAGGCTGCACCCATGTTGTAATGGAGGTTTCCTCTCATTCACTGGTGCTCAACCGCGTTGCCGGCATTGAGTTTGAGGTCGGCGTTTTCACAAATCTTACGCAGGACCATCTCGATTTCCATCACACGATGGAGGAGTACGCCGAGGCTAAGGCAAAGCTCTTCACAATGTGCAAAACGGGCTGCATAAATGCTGACGATGAATGGCATAACAAAATGTGTGAGAACGCAAGCTGCAAGCTAATAAAGTTCTCCGCAGAGCGCAACGATGCAGACTTGGTTGCGAAGGATATAAGACTTTCGGCAGCAGGTGTCCGCTTCTGTGCAGTAACCGAAAAGGAGCTTGAGTTTATCAAGCTTGCAATCCCCGGCAAGTTCTCCGTATATAACGCACTCGGCGTTACCGCGGTAGGTCTTGCACTCGGAATAAGCCTTGCAGAATGCGCCGATGCACTCGGCAGCGCAAAGGGCGTAAAGGGCAGAATGGAGCTTGTGCCGACTGAGGATGACTACACAATTCTC
>JAZULF010000124.1:0-3587 GCA_045643645.1 Oscillospiraceae bacterium | reverse complement strand
GAATCGTAACTTTAGCAGGTATCTACCGGTCGAGCCTCGGCAATACCGATACGCAGAAGCGGTGCAACGGATAAAAAGCATCTCCCGATGCACTTTTCTTTGTGTTGCCAAAGAAAATTTGCAAAAGAACCGCAACCAAGGGCTGCGCGCAAGGCTCCCCTTGAGGGGAGCTGTCAGCAAAGCTGACTGAAGGGTGGTAACGCATCACCCTTTCGCCCCTTCGAGGCACCTTCCCTCGAGGGAAGGCTTTTTCATTCCGTTGCGACACTTCAGCTAATCTGCACTACCATAACCCGACCGTTTTCTGCCGACTTAGACTGCACCAATTCGTTGATGGACAGACTCAACTTTCGCAGGCACTCACCGGTCGGGCATCGGCAATAACGATTAACTGCAGCCTAAAAACGGACAAAAAGCCCCTTTCGGGGCGCGCATGGTAATATGCGTTGCTTGTGGCAACGGCGAGTTTGGTTGTATTATTGAGCCACAAAAATCAAGGAGGACACAAAATGTTTGGTGATAATCTGAAAGCAATACGCAAAGCAAAAGGCTTCACGCAGGAGGAGCTTGCTATAAAAATCAATGTTGTACGGCAGACCGTCAGCAAGTGGGAGAAGGGTCTGTCCGTACCCGATGCGGATATCCTCAGCAAAATCGCAGATGTGCTCGAGGTCAATGTCAGCGAGCTTTTGGGTGCGCGATTTGAGACCGAGTCCGACAGAAATGAGGTCGCCGAGCAGCTTGCAAAAATCAGCGAACAGCTCGCGATTAAGAACAGACGCGCAAAACGAATATGGCGCACAATAGCAATTGTGTTGATTTGCGCAATACTTGCCGTTGTTCTGCTGGTTGTCATTAACTTCAATATGTATAAGGTCAAAACAGAAGCCAATCACGAGGTAATCACAAGTGAGTATACAGCTCCCGCCGCAGCGGGAGCTGTTTTTTGTTTGTTGCAGTGCAAGCCGTAAGCTTTACTGCTGTATCCCGACCATATTCTACCGACAAAGTCTGCACCGATTCGTTGATGGACAGGCTTGACTTTAGCAGGCAGTATATGGTCGGGTTGTGGCAGTAACGATTAGCTGAAGCGGTGCAGCGATACTAAAAGATGGTTATGCACAAGCTCGAGTGCGGGGAGTACATTCTCAGTGTCGACGGTTACCGCGCACACGCCCTTGGCGCACTCGCCCGACAGCACGACAATCCCGCACTGGCTCAGCACCGCAACCGTTTCGGCAAGGATTGCGGGCGTTACCCCCTGCCCCACAACGCTTATTTTGTTTGCGTGCTTATCTCGCGTAACTCCGCACAACGCAGGGCGCTCACGGAGCTTCGTCATCAGCGTGCCGTCGGCTTTAACGAAGCTCGACAGCAGCATCACATCGACATCGTAATCAATCGCCGCGGCTACCGAGCGCGAGTGCAGCACCTGCGAGCCGCCGAGGGCAAGCAGCAGCATATCCGCGCGGTCAATCTCGCTAAGCTTTTTCGCGCCCGTTACAAGTCGGGGGTCAGCGGTGTAAATTCCGTCAACATCGGAGTAAATCTCACAGCGGTCGGCGCGCAATGCCGCAGCAAGCGCAACCGCCGTTGTGTCCGAGCCGCCGCGCCCGAGCGTTGTTACATCGTCGTTTTCATCTATGCCCTGAAAGCCTGCGACAAGCACAATGCGACCTGCGGCAAGCTCACGCTTAAGTCTTTCGGTGTTTATGTTTTTTATCCTTGCCTCGCCGTGCGCGGCATCGGTGATGATGCCTGCCTGACGGCCCGAGAGTGATATGCAGTCGAGTCCCATTGAGTGCAGCTGCATCGCCATAAGCGCAGCCGAGCTTAGCTCGCCCGTTGAAAGCAGCACATCCATCTCTCGCTTCGGAGGCATTTCATTCAGCTGCGCGGCATCGGATATCAGCAAATCCGTCGTGTCGCCTCTGGCGGACAGTACGACCACCGGAGAGTTGCCGCGGCGCTTTGTATCTGCAATTATGCCGGCAACGCGCCTGATTCTTTCGGCATCGGCAACCGAGCTTCCGCCGAATTTCTGTACTATCAGCATAGTATTCCCCCAAAAGAAAGAAGTAGGACCGTTGGTCCTACTTCATTGTATTCACTTGAGGCTCAGCCTGCCATAATCTCCGCACCGACAACGCCAGAAACCGACATCAGTCGGGCAAGCAGCTCATCGGATGCGACAAGCACACTCTCGGTAACGACGGAAACCGTTACGAGCGCAACGCCGTTTGCGGGAATGCTCTGGTTTATCGTCAGAATATTTATTCCCGATTCGGTAAAGATAGACAGTACGGCGGCAAGCGTGCCGGGCTTGTCGTGCAGCTTGATGTGCAGGGTCATAATCGTGTCACGCTTCATATCGCGGAAGGGCGTAATCGCATCCTTGTACTTATAAAACGCGCTGCGGCTTAAATCCACGCGGTCAACAGCCTCGGCAATCGTGCGTGCCTCGCCTGTTTCGAGCAGCGATTTTGCCTCGTTAACCTTGACAAAAACCTCGGGCAGCGCATCGGCTTTTATAAGATAGTACTTGGGCTTTCCTGTGGGCATGTGATTACCTCCTGTCTGCATCTCGCGGTCAAATGTACTTGCACAATGGAATTTTAGCACAAATCGGCGTCATTTACAAGTGTATTGCTTGAAAAGGGTGGGTATTAATATGCTTTGGGGAATTGTTTTCAGCATAATTGCAGGTATGTCGATGAGCGTTCAGGGCGTTATGAACACGCGGCTTGGTGAGGGCATCGGCAACATGGAGGCAAACGCATTCGTGCAGGGCACGGCGTTTGCACTCGCGCTCTGCGTTCTGATTTTTTATCGGCAGGGCAGCTTTGCCTCGCTCGGCCAGGTGAACAAGCTGTACTGGCTCGGCGGTCTGTTGGGTCTTGTGATTACACTCACGGTTATGCTCGGCATCAAGAATCTCGGCACAACTCTCGCGGTATCGATTATACTCATTTCGCAGCTTCTCGTTGCGGCGCTGATTGACGCGTTCGGACTAATGGGCAGCGAGAAGGTCGCGTTTGACTGGACAAAATACGCCGGTCTTGCGCTAATGACAGGCGGTGTGCTGCTTTTCCGCTCGTAGGCACTCACCGGTCGGGCGCCGGGAGGCGCATTTTGTCCGTTTGCAAATTTGCCTTAACATGCCTTGCGGTATCCCGACCGTTTTTTTCCTACTAAATCCGCAGTATACGGTCGGGTTATGGCAAAAAAGATTAGTCGAAGCGTTGCAGCGAAATTAAAAGTGGCTCCCGCCGCACTTTTCTTTGGCAACACAAAGAAAAGTTTACTGCCTGCGTAGAAACGAACAGAAAGCGGCTTACGCCGCTTGAAAAATTAACAATTTTCTGCTAAAATCCAGTTATACAAAGTTCGGGGGTTGTATAAATGGCTATTACCAAAGAATATCTTGATTCAATAAGCTTTGATATTGCAAAGCAGAAATATTATAACGCAAACAAGGTTGACGCTGTGCTTGACGAGTTCAAGGCAGGCGTTATGGAGCTTATCTCCGAAAACGAGACACTCCGCAAGGGCGCTGCCGAGAAGAAAAGCGAGCCCGCAGTTGACAC
>JAZULF010000123.1:0-7092 GCA_045643645.1 Oscillospiraceae bacterium | reverse complement strand
TGTTTCGAGGTCTTCCCATACGGGAGACATGCTGCGCAGGTAGGAAACTACTTCGGGAACTACCTTGATGATGTGGTCAATCTCGTCGATATTGTTGTACTCTCCGATGGACAGTCTGAGGGAGCCGTGAGCAACCTCGTGGGGCAGACCGAGGGACAGCAGAACATGGCTGGGGTCGAGAGAGCCGGAGGTGCAGGCGGAGCCTGAGGATGCGCATACGCCCTTTGCGTCGAGCAGGAGCAGGAGACCTTCCTTCTTACTCCCCTCGAAGCACATATTTACGGTGCCGGGGACATGATGCTCGAGAGAGCCGTTAATCTTGGAATGAGGAATCTTGGAAAGCTCTGCAAACAGCTTATCACGCATGGGGATAATCTTTGCGGTGTTGGCTTCCATATTGTCAACGGATTCCTTGAGTGCTGCTGCAAGTGCTACGATGCCGGGAATATTCTCAGTGCCTGCGCGCTTGCCGCGTTCCTGTGCGCCGCCCTCGATGATGTTGAACAGAGGCATACCGCGCTTTGCGTACAGAACGCCTACGCCCTTGGGTGCGTGGAACTTATGACCGGACATGGACAGAAGGTCGATGTTCATTTCCTGAACATTGATGGGCATATGACCTGCTGCCTGAACAGCGTCGGTGTGGAAGGGAATGCCCTTGCTGCGGCACAGCTCGCCGATTTCCTTGATGGGCTGTACGGTGCCGATTTCGTTGTTTGCAAACATAACGGTGACAAGTGCGGTATCCTCGCGGATAGCTGCCTCAAGGTCCTCAAGGCGGACAACGCCGTCCTCGTGAACATCAAGGAGAGTTACCTCGAAGCCCTGCTTCTCAAGCTGCTTGAGGGTGTGCAGAACTGCGTGATGCTCGAACTTGGTGGAGTTAAGGTGCTTCTTGCCCTTGATTGCGCCGACCTTTGCCATGGAAACGATTGCCTGCTTGTCAGCCTCGGAGCCGCCGGAGGTGAAGTAAATCTCTCTGGGCTCTGCGCCGATGATGTCAGCAACGGTCTTTCTTGCAGCCTCAAGTGCTTCCTTTGCGTCCTGAGCAAAGGAGTACAGGCTGGAGGGGTTGCCGTAGCAGTTGGTAAGGTAAGGCATCATAGCGTCGACAGCGGTCTTGCTGACGCTGGTGGTTGCTGCGTTATCTGCGTAAACAAACATATATTTTACTTCCTTTCATTATATCCCATTAAATTCATAGGAATTGTAACATTTTACATTATAATAGTCAATAGCTTTATTTCTTCCACTTTTCGCCCGTGATAAGGTCCTCAAGCGAAACGGTTGCCAGGTATGCGTTTGTTATGTCGTCAAGCTCCTTCCACATAGGAACGGTCTTGCAGGCATCGGATTTATCACAGGTTACATTGCCCGCCTTGATGCAGGCAACAGGTGCGAGGTTGTCCTCAATGCAGTTGAGAATTTCGCCTACATTATATTCAGACGGGGCCTTGCTCAGCTTATAGCCGCCCTCTTTGCCGCGGGTGCTTTCGACAAGCTCGGCTTTTTTGAGATTACCGACTATCATTTCAAGATACTTCATTGAAAGCTCGGTTCTCTCGGAGATGGTTTTAAGCGAAATGTAGCCGTCATCGCAGTTCTGCGCAAGGTCAAGCATAATCAGCAGCGCATAGCGGCCCTTGCTGGTAACATTCATTCTGTCACCTCCGTTTAATTCCTATATATTTTGTATGGTATTAATATACCACGGTTTTAGTAGGAATTAAAGTGCCTGCACTACAAAAGCGCAAAAAAGAACTGTGCAAAATCTGCACAGCAAAATCGCAAATTAGGTCTTGCTTTATCTCGCTAATGTGTTATTATAGCAGCGTGATAACAAACTACCGCATATAAAAATGGAGGAAATCAAAATGAAAAAGATTATTGCTATGATGCTTGCACTTATGATGGTGTTTGCACTTTGCGCTTGCGGCGCAGACGACAGCTCAGACGCAAAGACATTTGTTATGGGTATTGACGCTGAGTATCCCCCCTTCAGCTACCTCGGTGATGACGGCGAGTACGCCGGCTTCGATGTAGAGGTCTGCAAGGCAGCTTGCGACCTGCTCGGCTGGAACTTCGAAGTATTCGGTGTTAACTGGGACCAAAAGCTCATTCAGCTTGACGCTGACGAATGCGACTGCGTATGGTCCGGCATGACCCTTCTCGACAGCATGAAGGAAGCAGGCTATGTCCTCTCCGCTCCCTACTTCGACAACTCTCAGGTAATCATGGTTAAGGAAGGCAGCGACATCAAGTCCTCCGCTGACCTTGCAGGCAAGACCGTTGCTGTTCAGCTCGGCACCTCCGGTGAGTCCATGCTCGCAGAAGGCGGCGACCAGGCAGAGCTGGCAAAGAGCTTCAAGGAGCTCGTAACCTGCGACAGCTTCCTCAAGTGCTTCACCGAGCTCGGTGGCGGCAGCGTTGACGCAGTTATCGTCGACAAGCCCGTAGCTGACTCCTACGCAGCAGAAAACGAAGGCTTTGTAGTTCTCGACGAGCTTCTCGGCTCCGAGCAGTACGGCATTGCATTCCGCTCCGGTGACCAGGAACTGTGCGACCAGATTGAAGGCGCAGTACAGCAGCTCGTTGAAAACGGCACCTATGCTGAAATCGCTGCAAAGTACCCCGACATCAACCCCGACGCACTCATCTTCCTTGCAAAGTAATAGCAGGAACATAATAAACAGACATTAGTATACATCCCCGGAAGCGCATAGCGCTTCCGGGATTGTGTGCTTTTAAGCAAAATGAATTTCGAGGATAATTTATGACTCTAATGACAATGATTGTGAAAATGGCTGACGGTCTGAGCAAGACCTGTCTCATTTTCTTCCTGACTCTGCTCTTCTCACTGCCTCTCGGCATGATTTTCTCCTTAATGAGAATGAGCAAAAACAAAGTGATTTCCAATGTCACCCGCTTTATCATCGCAGTTTTGCGCGGCACTCCTCTTATGCTGCAGCTGATTGCGGTTACATACGGCCCATACTATCTGTTTGATATGGGCGTTTCCAAGAACAAGCTCATCCCCGTTGTTATTGCCTTTGCAATAAACTACGCGGCATACTTTGCCGAGATTTACCGCGGCGGCATTGAGTCAATGCCTATCGGTCAGTACGAGGCGGCTGAGGTTCTCGGCTACACCAAGGCACAGACCTTCTTCCGCATCATTCTGCCTCAGGTAATCAAGCGCATTATGCCCAGCATTACCAACGAGGTCGTTACTCTTGTCAAGGACACCTCCCTCGCCTTCACCGTTTCCTACCAGGAAATGTTCACCATCGGCAAGCAGATTGCAAACTCCCAGACCAGCTTTACTCCGTTTGTCGTTGCAGGTGTGTTCTACTTCGTATTCAACGCAATTGTTGACTATGTAATGGGCAAGATTGAAAACAAGATGAATTACTACAAGTAAGGAGGTGCCGCAAATGATACTCGAAATGAACAACATCAAAAAATCCTTCGGTGACAACAATGTTCTGAAAAATATCAGCTTCAATGTGTCCGAGGGTGAGGTCGTATCTATAATCGGCCCCTCCGGCTCAGGTAAATCAACTCTCCTGCGCTGCGCGACCTTCCTTGAAACCGCAGACTCCGGCGAAATCAAATACATGGGCAACACTGCCGCAAAGACCGACGAAAGCGGCAAGATTGAGTATGTTTCCTCCTCTGAGCTCAAAAAATTCAAGAGCTACTTCGGTCTTGTATTCCAGCAGTTCAATCTTTTCCCGCACTACTCCGTTATGAAGAATCTCACCGATGCCCCCATCACCGTTCAGGGCAGAGATAAGGACGAGGTTATTAAGGAAGCTACCGTGCTTCTTGAGAAGATGGGTCTCGGTGAAAAGGCTGACGCTTATCCCTGCCAGCTTTCCGGCGGTCAGCAGCAGCGCGTTGCAATTGCCCGCGCACTTGCCACAAAGCCCGATGTTCTTTTCTTTGACGAGCCTACCTCCGCACTCGACCCCGAGCTTACCGGCGAGGTTCTCAAGGTTATAAAGCAGCTTGCAGAGGAAAAAATGACTATGGTCATCGTAACCCACGAGATGTCCTTTGCACGCGCTGTTTCCGACCGTGTCATTTTCATGGACGGCGGCGTAATAGTCGAGCAGGGCAAGCCCGAGGATGTATTCGGCAATCCTCAGATGGAACGCACAAAGCAGTTTTTAAGGAATTATCAGAAGTAATGGAGCTTTCATACTACAAGATTAATCCCACAGGAAATATAACACTCATTGTCGAGACTCCCGTTTTGCGGGAGTCTCAAAGTCGTGTTGCGGCTGAGCTTATGGCTCTCGATAAGGATGCCGAGCAGGTCGGATTTCTCGAAAAGCCGACTGACAGCGCAGCGTTTGTCCGCCTGCAGATGATGGGCGGCGAATTTTGCGGCAACGCAAGCATTTCCGCAGCAGCGCTCACCGCAAGCAGCCGCGAGATAGATAAGGGCAGCATCTGCCTTGAGGTTTCGGGCGTTGACAAGCCGCTTGATATTGCCATTGAAAAAAAGTGCGTTAATGTCTATCGCGGCACGGTGAATATGCCTCTGCCCGAGAGGATTGAAAGCATTTGCATAGACGGCAAGAACTTCCCCATCGTGCATTTTGAGGGCATAAGCCACATTGTGGCTGACTATACGCTTGAAAAATGCTTTGCTGAGAAAAATATCCGCAGCCTTTGCAGCGAGCTTAAAGTCGATGCACTCGGCATTATGTTTGTCGATAAGGGCAAGCTCGAGCCCTTTGTTTATGTGGCATCAACGGATTCCGCGGTGTGGGAAAGCTCCTGCGCAAGCGGCACAACCGCCGTTACGGCTTATGCCGCATACAAGGGCAAAGAAAGCTGCACGCTGAGCTTTGAAGAGCCCGGCGGCTCACTCAGCGTCACAGCACAGTTTACAGACGGTGCAATCACCTCCCTGCTGCTTACGGGCGGTGCGGAAATTATGGGCAGGTACTTGATTTGTACATAGATTTTTTGTATCATTTAATCAAGTAAGGCTGTGAGGTTTAACAATGAAAAAGAGAATAATTTGCCTCGCGCTCGCGGTCATTATGGCTCTAAGCCTGTGTGCCTGCGGCGGAGGCGGTAAATATACGGTTGCAAAAACCATAGACAATCAGAAATATTCAATAGGCTTCCGCAACGGTGATTCAACCTATCACTACATTGACAAGGCACTCAAGGAAATCAGCGCAAGCGGCGCAATTGCCGACCTGTCATACAAGTGGTTCGGCAGTGAAAACGCCGTAAGCTTCCCCAAGGAAAAGGACGCTCTTGCAGAGCTCGGCTATGTTGCTCCGCGCGAGTTTATAATAGGTGTTGACCTTGACTCCTTCCCGATGTGCTTCAAAAGCGGTGACAGCTATGACGGCTTTGATGTTGAGCTTGCACGCATGGTCTGCGAAAAGCTCGGCTGGGCGCTCAAGATTCAGCCGATACATTCGGAAAAAGCCTTTGTTGAGCTCAACTCCGGCAATATCGACTGTGCATGGGGCGGCGTTGTGCTTGACACCGAGTCACCCGACTACACCATTCTGACCACCTATATGACCAACAAGCTGGTCATTGTCTGCCGTTCAAATCAGCGCACCTCACTTCGCGGCAAGACCTTGTACATGGGTGCCTCCCAGTATTATATGGATATCATGGCAGAGCACGAGCGCATCACCCGAAAGCTCGGTGAGATTGCCCGCTTCCAGGGCGGCACTCCCGACTACTTCAGTGCACTCGACAACGGTGACTGTGATTTCATCCTCACCACCGACTCCGCGGTTTACTATTACAACACTCATTGATAACAAAAAAGCTCCAAACCAAAAGGTTTGGAGCTTTTTATTGCATATTTTACTTTGCTCTGGTTTCGACCTCAACCTTGAGCTTTTCGATGAACTGCTCAACGGGCATTGCGCCCTCGTCACCGCCTGCACGGGTACGGACGGAAATGGTTCCGTTTTCTGCTTCCTTGTCGCCTACGATAATCATGTAGGGAATCTTCTGAGTCTGTGCCTCGCGAATCTTGTAGCCAATCTTCTCGTTGCGAAGGTCGGTTTCTACGCGGAAGCCCAGCTTGTCAAGGCGCTTTGCAATGTACTTTGCATAGTCGGCGGTTCTGTCGGTGATGGGCATAACCTTGACCTGAACAGGTGCAAGCCAGGTCGGGAATGCGCCTGCAAAATGTTCGGTGATGACGCCGATGAATCGCTCGATGGAGCCGAATACAACGCGGTGAATCATTACGGGGCGGTGCTTCTCGCCGTCAGCGCCTACATAGTCAAGCTCAAAGCGCTCGGGCAGCTGCATATCGAGCTGAATGGTGCCGCACTGCCAGGTTCTGCCGAGGGAATCCTGAAGGTGGAAGTCGAGCTTCGGGCCGTAGAATGCGCCGTCACCCTCGTTGATGATGTAGTTCTTGCACATCTCGGTAATTGCTTCCTTGAGGGTATTCTGTGCGAATTCCCAGTCAGCCTCGTCGCCCATATGGTCATCGGGCATGGTGGAAAGCTCAATCTCGTAGGGCAGGCCGAACAGAGAGTAAACCTCGTCGAACAGCTTTGCAACGCCCTTGATTTCGTCCTTCATCTGGTCCCAGGTCATGAAGATGTGTGCGTCGTCCTGAGTGAAGCAGCGAACGCGGAACAGACCGTGGAGTGCGCCGGAAAGCTCATGGCGGTGAACAAGGCCAAGCTCGCCGACACGCAGGGGCAGGTCACGGTAGGAGTGAGGCTCGGACTTGTATACTATCATACCGCCGGGGCAGTTCATGGGCTTGATTGCGAAATCTTCTTCATCGATGAGAGTGGTGTACATATTCTCTTTGTAGTGGAACCAGTGACCGGAGGTCTCCCAAAGCTGACGGTTGAGAATCATCGGGGTGGAAACCTCGACATAGCCGTACTTCTTGTGGATTTCACGCCAGTAGTCGATAAGGGTGTTTTTCAGCACCATGCCCTTGGGCAGGAAGAACGGGAAGCCGGGACCCTCGTCGGTGAGCATGAACAGGCCAAGCTCCTTGCCGAGCTTTCTGTGGTCGCGCTTTTTAGCTTCCTCGATGCGTGCGAGGTACTCGTCGAGCTCGTCCTTCTTCAT
>JAZULF010000122.1:0-4758 GCA_045643645.1 Oscillospiraceae bacterium | reverse complement strand
TCCTCGGGAAACTCATAGGGGATGCTTATGAGGTCGAGAACGGACTGCCTTACCTTCGGGTGAAGCATACCCTGAGAGTCAAGCCATATGAGCCTTTCAATGTTCGGTCTTGAATACGGGCTGCCTTTTCTCCTCGGGGTGAAATGCTGAATTCTGTGCAGGGGGTCTAAGTGCTTTATCGTGCTGTCAATCCAGCCGAAGCAGAGCGCCTCCTCAACGGCATCGTTGTAGGACATTGAGGGCTCGCCCGAGTCCTTCATCGGAAACACAAACCATACATCAGCAGCCGTTTCAAAGTTTTCGGCAAGCCATGCGCGCCATTCGTTTCTGTCACTTGAATAAAAAATATTGGATTGCTCCATTTATCCTACCTCAAAATAGTACTTGAATTTTATCTGCTTCGGCTGTAAATTATATGAAAAGACCGCTTGTCTGTCAAGCGACGAAACTTACGCATAGGAGTACATATATGAAGGACTTTCTGACCGCAGCATTGCCGTGGGTGCTCATGGCACTTGCAATTGCGTTTTTTGCAGTATACAACTCAACGAAGAACAAAAAGAAGAATAAAAACGATACCGCACCCGAAGAAAATGCCGAAGAAACCACCGAAGCCGAGGCAGACGAGATTGAGGATGCTGAGGAAGAAGCTGACTACGGTTCGATGGGATTGTGCATCGGAATGTCGGTCGGCGCGGCAATAGGCGCGGCGATTGACCAGCTTGCAATGGGTATGTCCCTCGGTATGCTTGCAGGCATGCTTATCGGTATGCTGATTAAGAAAAAAGACAAAAATTGATACTCGGAACGGATTTTGTATTATACAAAGTCCGTTTTTTGTACAAATACCCTGAAACTGTCGAATAGCGAGTTACAAAACGGCAACAATTTCTTGACGATTTGGTGTCTTGATGGTAATATGTGCTTAACTGGCTTTCTATATATTGAAGGTCGGAAATTGCTTAGAGGTACGAGGATTTAAAGAATGAAAAAAGGAATAATTTCAGTATTCTTGCTCCTTTGCATGGTTGTTTCTTTGTTCTCCGGTCTGACCGTGTCAGCCGCCGCGGAGGGCAGCGAAAGCAATGTAAAAAGCGTATTCAATTCAAATCTTTATGTTAAAGCAAACGCTGCCGCAGGTCTTGAGGGCGATGTGCGTGTCGACTTTGATGCGGCAGGCTGCAGCGGCACGCTGTATCTCCCCGGCACGGCTGATGCCGGACAGCTGTTTTTCTCATGGGACGATGAGAGCATAGAGGTTTCTCATAACGGCACCGTATATGCAAGCGGCACCGCACCCGTTGCCGCGGCAGGCGAGAGCATCAGCTATAAAATCACAAAGGGTCTTGCGGTAGCTTATGTATGCGTAAAGACCGATAAGGGTTCTGAGGATGTTGCCGCAATGTTCCTTGAGCTTGATGAAAGCCTCGGCACCATTGACGCGATGAACTCCGACCCTGACCACGAAACCCAGTGCTACGGCTCGGTCAATTTTGACGGAGATAATTATCCCTACATGAGCATGAAGGGCCGCGGCAACTCCACCTGGGGATTTGACAAAAAGCCGTACAACCTCACCTTCTACAAGAAGGCGGATTACGACAAGAAGCAGAATGTCAGCCTCATTGACGGCGTAAAGGCAAAGAAGTGGTCTTTGCTTGCAAACTATCTTGACAACTCCATGCTCCGCAACAAGGTCGCACTCGACCTCGCTCAGCAGCTTGGCATCGGTCTTGACGCAAGATTTGTCGATGTATGGATGAACGGCGAATATCTCGGCAATTACCTGATGACACCTAAGAGCGACTACCAGGCACCCGACGGCGGCTATTTCCTTGAAAACGACAACTACCTCGAATCCGAGGACCCTCAGTTTGAGATTCCCGGAATGTATGAGTTCCGCGATTTGGTCCCCGATAAGGGCTACTATAACCGCGTAACCGTCAAGGACATCGGCGACGATGCGGTCGATGCAGGCATAGATGCTTCTGATGTTGAAGCATACTTCAACGAAGCCTGGAACGCACTTATCGACTACGGCACAGAGGACTATCAGAAATACTTTGATATGGACTCCTGGGCAAAGATGTTCCTCATGTACGAGGTTTCCAAGACCTATGACTGCTTCGCGGGAAGCCTTCTTATGCACCGTGACGGACTTACCGAAGATGACAAGCTGATTGCAGGTCCCACATGGGACTACGATAACTCCTTCGGACGCACTCTGCAGAAGTTCCTGATAGGCATCACCGTGCCCACTCAGATTACCGCTGAGGGCTGGTACAACGACAGCATCGGTCTTGTTGCAAGCGACAAGCATTACAGCCTGCTTCAGGAGCTTGGAAAGCATGCAAGCTTTATGCAGCGCGTTTCCGAAATCTACAACGAGTACAAGTGGGCGTTTGAAGGCATCACCGACAATATCGATGCTCAGCAGGCAATCCTCGAAGACTCCGCACTTATGAACAATGACCTTTGGGGCACCCACCACATCGGCTCATACTATTATGTCGCACCGATGACTCTCGGCACCGGCAAATACGCAGTTAATTACGAGATAACGGTCAACTGGAATTCCTATGTAAACAATATGCGCCAGTTTGCCGAAAAGCGCGTAATGTGGCTTTCCGACCACCTCTACGCAGAGGCACCCGTCGGCACAATCACACAGAAGCTCAACGAGAAGGACTGCGTTGTTGAGCTCAAGGCAGAGCTTACCGCGGGCAACACCGCAAACAGCTATCAATGGCAGAGCTCCGCAAACGGCAAGACATGGAACGATATTGACGGCGCAACAAGCGCGGTATACAAGGTTGCAGCAGACGATGAGCTCAACGGCATGCAGTTCCGCTGCATCGTAAAGAACGACGGCGTAATCATCAGCACCACCCACGGCGGCAAGGTTGATGCCTCCGCACAGACAATTCTCGACCCCGTCAGCGTCAACATCAGCGTAGGCGTTGAGGTTGCAGAGGCAGCCCTCGGCAACGGCGAGCTTACCCTCGTTATGAACGGCAGGGAAATGGGTGACTTCACCTTCGAGGCAAGCGGCAGCGGCTGGACAATCAAAAACTGGAGCGGCAAGTACCTTGCAATCGACGGCAAGAAGCTGTCTGTTTCCGACAGCCCCTATGTATGGAGCTATGAAAACGGCGTGTTCTCGGCAAAGATTAAGACCTCCTACACCGCCCTCGGCAGATTCCTCGGCATAACTCACACCGAGAAGGCATATCTTGCAGCTAACGGCAGCAAGCTCGTTGTATCCATGGATAACGGCACTCAGGCGAGCTTCCTTACCCGCACCGAGTACATTATCAATAACTGAAAACAAAGCTTAAAATCGTCTGAGCAAGGCTCAGACGATTTTTTTGTGAACACCTGTCCCGAATCCGCGCTTTTGCGACATATGAATAGCGTAGGGCATATTCCGTGTCGAAAAAGCGAGGTAAGAGTATGAAGGTGTTTATTGCATACAAGCAGAGGGACGAGTATGAGGCGCTGCTTGTAAGGGACGCGCTTATAGGCTGCGGCGCAGAGGCGTTTGCCGAGGCGGTTTCGGACGAGGTTTCCGCGTATGATAAGAAGCTGAACAGATTTATCGGCGAAAGGCTTGATAACTGCACCGATGTCATAGCGGTTGTATCGGGCGAAACAAAGCACCATTGGTGGGCGCAATTGCTGATTGAAACGGCGCTTATGCGCGATATGCCTGCCGCAGTATTTCTGAGCGGCTGGACGGAGCTGCCCGAGTGCCTTCAATGCGCACCGAGGCTCAGACTCATCTCCGAGGTTGACAGCTATGCGGCGGTGCGAATGAGCTAAAACTGATAGAGCAAAAAAATCCCCTTGCGGTCTGCAAGGGGATTTTTACATTTTTCGGATATTTCATTTGCCGCTTGATTTATCCCCACGGTAGAGTATAATATTTCCCATAGACTTGATTTTACAAAAATCGACATAGGAGATGGAACAAACTGAATACCGAGCAGAGTGCATTCATAGATAAGATTTACCGCGAAATGTATGATATGCTGTTTACCTACGCAAAGTGCCTTTTGGAAAGTCCCGCGCTTGCCGAGGAGGCGGTGCAGGAAACCTTCCGCATTGCCTGCGTAAAGCCCGAAGCCCTGGCTGAGTCGGAAAACCCGAGAGGCTGGATAACAAACACGATGAAAAATGTAGTGCGCAATATGAAGCGCAGCTACGCAAGCCTAGCAAGGCTTGTTGTACAGTCACTGTCTGCCGAAGAACAGATAATGCAGGGCAGCGCAGCGGACAATTATACCGATATTGAATATTCGGACCTGATAGTGCCCGATGAATATGAGCTTCTGAAGAGCATTGTGCTTGAGAAAAACTCAATCCGCGATGCGGCAAGGGAGCGCGGCATATCCGTCGAGGCGTGCAGAAAACGCGTGCAGCGCGCAAAGCAGAAGCTGCAAAAGGCATTGGCGGCAGCGCAGTAAGCGGAAAGGAGAATAAGATGTCTGACGATAGAATTAAAAATATAGACCGCTCTGTCATCGACAGTATGAGCATCGCAACCCTGCAGGCTCTTTTGCGCGATGACTTTGAGAACCCCGACGGCATTCTTGACGAGGAAACGCGCCTTTATGTCATGCAGGTGCTGACCGAAAAGGAAAAGGCGCAGGGTGCGGAAATCCCCGATGCCGAGGCAGCACTTTCCGAGTTCAGGAGTGAGTATCTGCCTATGGCGGACAGCGAAGCCTCTGTCTACGATGAGGAAAGCAATATAAT
>JAZULF010000121.1:0-3191 GCA_045643645.1 Oscillospiraceae bacterium | reverse complement strand
CAGCGCTCTGAAAGTCCGTTTTCAGCTGCGTTTGCGCGCGCACATTCTGCCGCCCCGGGATTAATCTCAAGTCCCGTCATCGCGAGCTTTTCGCTGCGGTACAGAAGCAGCAGCGGCAAAATTCCCGAGCCGCAGCCGAGGTCGATGCCGTTTTTACGCGTACCCGTATTAACAAAATCGGCAAGCAGGACAGAGTCCGTGCCGAGCTTAAAATGCTCCGACTGCGCAAACTCAGGTCCGTTTCGCCATAGCTCAACAAAATCGTTCATAACAAGTTCCTTGATTGAGATAATAAAAACTCTGCGATATGCAACGAGCATATCGCAGAATTTTTATTGAGAAATTACTCCTCGGTCTCGATGATAGCCTTAGCAGGGCACTGTGCCTTGCAGGAACCGCAGGACAGGCACTTCTCAGGATTAATCTCGAAATGAGCTTCGCCCTCAAAGATAGCTTCAGCAGGGCACTGCTCTGCGCAGGAACCGCAGGACAGGCACTCTTCGGTAATAACAAATGCCATGATGTTACCTCCATATGTATTTATCAAGCAACTTACTTGCAAAAGCATTGTAACACATAATATGAAAATTGCAAATGTAAAATTTCACTTTGCATTTATTTCTTAATAATTTTGGCAATAATCCCGTATGCGAATACTACATTTCGGCAGAATAGGCAGCAGTCTGTGCATTAGAATAAGCAAGGAGGAATATTGCCTTGAAGAACAATGAGAAATTTACCGAAAAGGCCGAGTCTGCAATTGAGCAGGCACGGCTTGCCGCATTCAGCCTCGGTCATAGCTATGTGGGCACGGAGCATCTGCTGCTCGGCATTGTACACGAGGGCGCAGGCCTCGGCGCAAGAATTTTGCGCGAGCGCGGCATTACAGAGCGCAGGCTGCGCGAGGCAGTTGAGGGCTCGGCAGGCGTAGGCGCACCGGGTGTGCCCGCGCAGGGACTTACCAAAAACGCGTGGACCGCCATCGAAAAGGCGGCAGGCGATGCATCACGCCTCGGGCATAATTATGTCGGCACCGAGCACATTCTGCTGGGCATACTGCGTCAGCCTGAATGCGGCGGAGCAGCAGCGCTGACTGCCGCAGGCTTTGAGCTTAACGAGATATACACCGACATAATGGCGGTGTTCGGCGCAGGCGCTCAGCGCCCTAAGCAGCAGACGCAGAGCAGTCCGAAAACCACCACCCGTCACAGTGAAACGAGGGTGCTTGACCAGTACAGCCGCGACCTGACTCAGCTTGCGGCCTCGGGCGCAATCGAGCCCGTTATATGCCGCACTGACGAAATTCAGCGCTCGGTGCAGATACTCTCGCGCAGAACGAAAAACAACCCCGTTTTAATCGGCGAGCCGGGCGTGGGTAAGACCGCCGTTGCCGAGGGCATTGCGCTATACATCGCAGGCGGTGACGCGCCCGAGAGCATGGCGGGCAAGCGGCTTGTATCCCTTGATATGCCCGCACTGCTTGCGGGCACAAAATACCGCGGTGACTTCGAGGAGCGAGTAAAGGCCATTCTGAAGGATGTAAAAAAAGCGGGCGATGTCATCCTTTTCATCGACGAGCTGCACACGATAATCGGCGCAGGCTCCGCCGAGGGCGCAATCGATGCGGCTAACATCCTAAAGCCTGCCTTAGGTCGCGGCGAGGTGCAGATTATAGGCGCGACAACGCCCGAGGAATACCGCAGGCACATTGAAAAGGACGCTGCGCTTGAGCGGCGGTTTCAGCCCGTCAAAATCACAGAGCCTGACCGCGAGCAGACAATGCGTATGCTTCAAAGCGTGCGCATAAACCTTGAAAACCACCACCGCGTGAAGATTTCCGACCCTGCGCTCGATGCAGCCGTTGACCTTTCCGTGCGCTATATCAGTGACCGCTTTCTGCCCGACAAGGCAATCGACCTCATTGACGAGGCGGCGGCGCGCATCCGCGTTAACCGCGGCAGCCTTGTGACCAAGGAGGACATTGCCGACATAGTTTCGCTGTGGACAGGCATTCCCGTTGCAAATCTCGACTCCGATGAGTCGAAGCGGCTGCGCGAGATGGAGAGCATTCTGCACCGACGCGTTATCGGTCAGGGCGAGGCGGTTTCCGCCGTTGCGCGCGCAATCCGCCGCGGCAGAGTGGGACTTTCAGACCCCAACCGTCCAATCGGCAGCTTTCTGTTTTTAGGCCCGACGGGTGTGGGCAAGACCGAGCTTTGCCGCGCGCTTGCCGAGGCAGTTTACGGCGAGGCTGACGCGATGATTCGCCTCGATATGTCCGAGTATATGGAAAAGCACGCCGTCAGCAAGCTAATCGGCTCGCCTCCCGGCTATGTCGGCTACGAGGACGGCGGTCAGCTTACCGAAAAGGTGCGGCGCAGACCGTGGTCGGTGGTGCTGTTTGACGAGATTGAAAAGGCGCACGAGGATGTGTGGGGCATACTGCTGCAGATTATGGACGACGGTCATCTCACCGACTCCTGCGGCAAGAAAATTGATTTTCGCAACACGATAATCGTTATGACCTCAAACATCGGTGCAAAGGCTATGACCGACGGCAAGCGCAGACTCGGCTTTACCGCCGCCGAGGGCTCAGCCGCCGCAGACGAGGAGTTAAAAGAGAAGGTCAACGAGGAGCTGCGGCAGACCTTCAAGCCCGAATTTCTAAACCGCATTGACGAAACCATAATCTTTCAGCGCCTTACGCGCGCGGAGATACGCAGCATAACCGAGCGTATGCTTTGCACCGTTGCAGGCCGCTTTGCCGAGCTGGGTATGCGCCTCAGCATTCCCGACAGCGTAATCGATGCGCTTGCCGAGCGCGGCTATGACGAAAAATTCGGCGCGCGTCCCCTGCGCCGCACAATTCAGACGCTCATCGAGGACAACGCCGCCGAGCTGCTGCTTGACGGCAGAATAGGACGCGGCGACAGCGTGAGTGCAAGTCTCAGCGGCGAAAAAATAGTTTTGACGAAAGACGGCGCATAAGTTATACTGTTTCTGCAAAAATCATAAAAGCAGAGGTAGAATATGACCAAGCAGGAGCTTATTGACCGCATCAATGAAGGCAGCGGTTACAACAAATATAACGGCATAACGGTAGTCGACTTAGGCGAGGACTACTGCATCGTTGAAGGGCAGCTGCGCGAGGAAGCACTCAACCCCTGGGGCATGGCGCATGGCGGGTTTGT
>JAZULF010000120.1:0-3838 GCA_045643645.1 Oscillospiraceae bacterium | reverse complement strand
CTTTCCGCCGCAGAGTACCAGCGTGTAGTCGCATACCTCCGCCACACTGATATCATGCGTGATGATCAGTGTCGCAGCCCTGGGGAATAGATTTCTCAATGTTGCAAGAAAGCTTGATTTTGTTATCTGGTCAAGTCCGTTTGTGGGCTCGTCTGCAATTACAAGCTTGGCATCAGAGCAGGCTGAAATTGCAATTGTGACTCTCTGTGCCATACCGCCGGATAGCTGGAAGGGGTATTTATCAATAATCTTCTTCGGCTCTGCAAATCCGACTCTGCGCAGCTTTTCAAGTGCGGCTTTCTCTAAATCCGCCTTTGCAATGCCCATCTTTTCGAGATTGTCATACATATGCTGTCTAACTTTTCTTGACGGATTCAACGACTCAAGTCCGTTTTGCGGTATGTAAACTATTTGTTTGCCGAGTATATCGCCCATCTTTTTGGCATCGGGCAGTTCTTCGCCCAAGAATTTAATGCTGCCGTCAACCATTTTTACATTCGCCGGCAGCAGCTTCATTATTGAAAGCGCGGTCATAGTTTTACCCGAGCCTGTTTCGCCGACTATTGAAAGAGTATCTCCTACCCTCAGTGAAAATGAAACTGCATCAACAAGCACTTTTCTGCTTCTGTCCAGTGCCGCCACAATGCTGCCGCTGTTATATTCAAGTACAGTAAAATTCAATGCCTACATCTCTCTTTCTAAGTATTGCACTCAAAAATACTTGGCATTTTCACGGTAGAACGCGCGGACAGCTTCTGCGTCTCCAGCTTCGATTGCCTTATCCAGCTCACGCGTAAGCTTTTCCATAATAAACGCATCGGTTGTGCCGTTTATCGCAGACCGCACAGCTGTCATCTGCATTATCACCTTCTCGAAATCTTCATCGTCATCCACCATTTGTTTAAGCTTTGCCATGTGCCCGAGGTTTCGTGAAAGTCTGTTCTTCAATTCTTTTGAATAGCTGTACTCATCCATACTGTTCACCACTTTAAAATAATTTTAGCAAATTCTATCATGGTGATTTTTTTGCCGCAAGCCTATGGGGGGGATGCGTTTTTAACAAATCGCAGTATGCACAATTTCAAATCCCCCTGCCCGGTTTTGTTTTTGATCGATATGTAGAAATTGATATTTTGGTGTCAAAAACATCCCCCCCACAGGCTTGTGTAATTACTCTATTTCTGAAAAAATACACGCACACCAATGTTTTTGGCATTAAATTTTTCAGAAAGGAATAAAACGCATGAAAAGAATTAACGAAAAGCAGAACAAGAAGGGCTTTACCCTCGTAGAGCTCGTCATTGTTATCGCAGTAATCGCAATCCTCGTTGCAATTCTCATTCCCTCCTTCTCAGGAGTAGTTGACAGTGCAAAGCAGAACGCATTCCTCGCATCCTGCCGCAACGACCTCACCGATCAGCTTGCTAACGAAATGGGCAAGTACGCAAATATCGACGACGGTGCAGCAACCGAGGATATTACCCGCGACAACGATGCTCCCGCACAGACCATTACTTATGACAGCGATGATTTCAGCGTAGTATTTGACTACAGCGACGGCGGTATGAGCTGGGGCGAAATTACCGTAAAGTAAGAATTACGAAAGAGGTAAACAGATGCTTGATTATTTACTTAAACAGCGCAATAAGAAAAGCGGCTTTACCCTCGTAGAGCTCGTAATCGTTATTGCTGTAATCGCAATCCTCGTTGCAATTCTCATTCCCTCCTTCTCGGGAGTAATTGACAGTGCAGCAGAAAACGCATTCCTCGCATCCTGCCGCAACGACCTCACCGATCAGCTTGCAAAAGCACAAGGTGAATATAAGGCAATTCCCAGCGGCAACGCAACTGAAACCATAACCCGTACAAACAATGTTGAAGCGCAGGAAATCGTTTACGATGAAATTAACGACGACCTCAGCGTTACCTTCAATTACGCTCCCGGGGCAATGAGCTGGGGCAAGGTTACCTCCCTTAAAGAGCAGGACTCAGGCAAGGTATTTACAATCGGTATTGTCAGCTCCGACAGTTCTCTCGCAATCAAGGAAGCTGTACGCAGCGAATATGACTATGAAAAGCTGGTAAACGGCCTTACCCTGCTGCCTCTCGTTTATAAGGATGCCGACAGTGAATACCATCCCCTCGTTATGAACTACGCAAGCGAACAGAACGGCAAGGTCTGGAAGTTCACTATTAAAGACGGCTTCAAGTGGGAAGACGGCGAGCCCGTAACCGCGGAAGACCTCCTCTTCACGCTTCAGTACGGCGGCAATTTCGGCGATACATACAGTGACTACTCACTTTCCGCTGACAAGATGACCCTGACTCTCACCAGAGTTGCAGCCAATGCACGCGCAATTACCGGTATGACTACCACAACTCTCATGCCAAAGCATATTTACGAAAACAACAGCAATCCCACTGTTGAACAGCAGCGCATGGGCTACGGTCCCTATATGCTCGCAAAGTATAACAAGACTGCAAACACCATGACCTTTGTTGTCAATCCCAACTACTCCGGCTCACCTTACTTCAGACAGATTAAGGTCAAGATTTTTGCAAGTGCCGACACCATGTACACTGCACTTCTCAACGGCGATATTGATATGCCCTGGGGCTACGGCTCAAGTGTTCCCGCAGCATATCAGGACAAAATGACTTCTGAAAACGGCGTTGGTACAATGAGTGTTTCTGCAGGTAACATCAAGGCTCTCGCCTTCAACACCCGTGAAGGTTACTTGTTCAATAACGAAAACCTCCGCAAGGCAGTTTCCTTTGCTCTTGACTACAACAACCTCACTTCCATCGGCAGTGCATACTCCGTTGTAGCAAACACCGGTATCGTTCCCAGCACCATTGAAGGCTACACCGACACTGCAAAGAACGCTCAGAATCTTGAAAAGGCTGCACAGTTCATGTCTGCTGCAGGCTACACCAAGAACGCTAATGGTTTCTACGCAAAGGGCGGCACCGAGATCAGCTTTGACCTCACTTTCAACTCCGGCGACACAATTCAGGTCAACTCCGCTGACCGCATCAAGACTCAGCTTGAGGCATTTGGTATCCATGTAAATCTTGATGGCCTTGCAAAGGCAAATTACCAGGCAAAGACCGCAAATATGATGGCACGCCAGGAAGGCCATGATGTCAATATGACAGCCTGCATTATGGGTTGGACTGCATTCGGTATGAACAATGCAGCCTCCACCTACATCAACGGCAACAACGGCACACAGGGTGCCTGCGGTGTATTTGACGAAACCTATGTTGGCTATGTAAGCGGTATGACTGGCGCAACCTCTATGGACAGCTACAATTCAGCAGCAGCCGGCGCACAGAACTGGTATTCTGCACATGTTCCCGCAATCGCACTTTACTGGGATGTAAACATGTACGCATACAGCAACGACTACACCGGTCTTGTCTATGACGCAACTTTGGGTCTGAACAATGTTCACACCTGGCTCAGCATTCGTCCCGCAGCATAAGCTGTAATACTTAACACGGGGAGGTATACCGTGAAAAAACATATAAAAAACATTATTGTTGCACTGGTATGCTTCCTCGTTGTTGTCGTACTCAACTTCCTTCTGCCAAGAATGGTCCCGGGTGACCCCGTTGCTTATCTGGCAGGCTTTGATGAAGAGGATTTTGAGCTTAATCAGGAAGAGTACGACTACTATAAGGAAGCTCTCCACTTAAACGACAGCTTACCCGTACAGTTTGGGTACTATCTGCAATCGTTGGTGGACGGCACACTTGGCTATTCCTATGCAAGAGAGGCAACCGTAGCCTCAATTATCGCAGGCAAAGTAAGCTACACCCTGCAGATTTCTCT
>JAZULF010000119.1:0-5793 GCA_045643645.1 Oscillospiraceae bacterium | reverse complement strand
GCAAGCAGCATCGCTATTATCTTTTTTGACTTTGTTGCCATAGCTTATCCTTTCAATCGAGAACGATGACTGCCGTCATACTGCCGCGAATGCCCTTTGTTCCGCGGTGCGACCAGTATTTGCCCTGCATACACATGGTGCATTCTTCCGAAACATCTATGTTTTCTTCTTTGAGTCCCAGCTGAAGAAGTCTGCGCTTGTTTGCGCCACGCAGGTCAACATGCGTTTTGCCGTTGGGCTTTTTCTCGAAAAGTCCTTCGGTATCGCCGCCGAGGTACTTTTCAACCGCCGTCGGCACATCGTCATCGCACTCAAAGCAGCACGCGCCGATTGATTCGCCGATTGCCGCATGAATGTTCTCCGCACTCGCGCCGAGCTTTATCATCTTGCCCACCGCAACACCGAGAATATCGGCGACAGAGCTTTTCCAGCCGCAATGCACGGCGGCGATTACCTGCGCCTTTTCATCGTGCAGCAGCACGGGAACGCAGTCGGCAATGTAGATGAGAAGCGGCAGGTTCCTGATGTTAGTGACAAGACCGTCGGCGGAATACGGCACCTCGGTGCCGATGGTGTGGCGGTCTGCATCGGTCGCCTCAAGAACATTGATTCCGTGAACCTGCTTTGTTACAACAAAATCGTCCGCTCCGCAGCCGAATATCTCGCCCGCTCTGCGATAGTTTTCTCTTACGCAGACAGGGTCATCGCCGCGATGCTCACCGAAGTTCCACGAATCCCATACGCCGCTGCTTGCACCGCCCTTGCGGGTGGTGAACATATGGCGCGCCGGGATTTTGTCGCTTGTCATATATACACATTCGTTGTGTTTGTGTTCCTTGAACATAAGCACTCCTTTAGGTCTGTACTGTTAATTGTTGATGCCGCTCAGTGTTCTAAGCGAGGGATTTTCCGTCGAATCAACGCTCTCGGCGCAGGGCATACTAAAGGTATGTCCGAGGCATAGCAGCTCAGCCACTACGCAAATGCTCTACCGTTTGTCTGAGCGAGGGATTTTTCGTCGAATCAAGGCGCGAGCCGACGGGCATACTAAAAGTATGTCCGAGGCGAAGCAACGCCGAGTCGGCGGAAAAGACCCGCTCAGATTATTCGTTACGGCCGCAGCATTCTTTATACTTGAGTCTGCGTGAGCCGTCAGGCTTCATTTTGCCGCAGGGGCAGGGGTCATTGCGGCCGGGCTTTGCGACCTTCTTGACGGGCTTTTTCTTCTGAACCTCACCGCCGACATTGGCTGCGGCATTCTTGGCAACGGACTTGCGCTCGATTGCCTGCTCCTTGCGGACTCTGATGGTGAAGATTCTGCGTACGGTTTCCTCACGGATGCCGTTAATCATAGCCTCGAACATATCGAAGCCCTCCTGCTTGTAGGCATCGATGGGCTTGACATTGCCGTAGCCGCGCAGACCGATGCCGCGCTTGAGCTCATCCATTGCGTCGATATGGTCCATCCAATACTCGTCGACAACGCGGAGCATAACTACGCGTTCAAGCTCACGCATTACGGGCACGCCGTTGGGGTCAAGACCGAATTCCTTCTCGCGCATATCGTAAACGCGCTGGGCTATATCGTAAACGGTGTCGATAATCTTGTCAGCCTTTGCGCTGCCGAGCTCATCGAACTTAATTGCGTTGCGCGGCAGGAAGAACTTTGTAAACGGTGCGCACACCTCGTTGAGATGCTCCTGATTTTCAGCAGTGCCGCCTGCAAGACCGTCATTAACCGTGGTGGAGATGAATTCGAGAATCATCTTGTTGATGTGCTCGCGCAGGTCCTCGCCGTTGAGCACCTTTGCGCGCTCCTCGTAAATGAGCTCACGCTGCTTGTTCATAACATCGTCGTACTCAAGGACGGATTTACGGGTCTGGAAGTTGCGGCTTTCGACGGTTTTCTGTGCCTGCTCGATTGCGCCGGACAGCATCTTATGGTCAAGCGGAGTGTCCTCGTCAACGCCGAGGGTCTCCATCATATTTATCATTCTCTCCGAGCCGAACAGACGCATGACATCGTCGGTAAGGGAGATGAAGAAGCGGCTTTCACCGGGGTCGCCCTGACGGCCTGCACGGCCGCGCAGCTGATTGTCAATTCGTCTTGACTCGTGGCGCTCGGTGCCGCAGATATACAGACCGCCGACCGCTCTGACCTTTTCGGCCTCCTCGGAGCAGACAGCCTTATGCTCGTCGAGCTTCTCGCGGTAGAGTGCTCTTGCCTTGAGGATTTCCTCGTCCTCGGTATCGGCATAGCCGGTTGCCTCGGCAATCGTTTCATCGGCAAAGCCTGCCTTGCGCAAATCGCTCTTTGCAAGGTATTCGGCATTACCGCCAAGCATAATATCGGTGCCTCGGCCTGCCATATTGGTTGCGATGGTTACCGCGCCGAGCTTGCCTGCCTGGGCAACGATTTCAGCTTCCTTTTCGTGGTGCTTTGCGTTGAGGACATTGTGCTTTACGCCGCGGCGCTTGAGCAGCGCCGAGAGGTACTCGCTCTTTTCGATTGAAATGGTGCCGACCAGAACGGGCTGGCCCTTTTCGTGGCACTTTACAATCTGCTCGATGATTGCTCTGTTCTTGCCTGCCTCGGTCTTGTAGACAACATCGGGCTGGTCAATTCTCGCAACGGGCTTGTTGGTGGGAATTTCAACTATATCGAGCTGATAGATAGCGGCAAACTCCTCGGACTCGGTTACCGCAGTACCCGTCATGCCCGAAAGCTTGTCGTAAAGTCTGAAGTAGTTCTGGAAGGTAATCGTTGCAAGTGTCTTGTTCTCGTTCTGAACATCGACATGCTCCTTTGCCTCGATTGCCTGATGCAGACCCTCGCTGTAACGGCGGCCGAGCATGATGCGGCCCGTGAATTCGTCAACGATGAGAATTTCGCCGTCCTTGACAACATAGTCAATATCGCGCTTCATAATGCCGTGTGCGCGCAGTGCCTGGTTTATATGATGGGTGAGCGTGGAGTTTTCAATATCGGAGTAGTTTTCAAGTCCGAAGGCACGCTCTGCCTTATCGATGCCGCGTGCGGTGAGGGTTGCGGTTCTCGCCTTTTCGTCGACAACATAGTCGGCATCAATGTTCTCGTCTTCCTCCTCCTTGGAGTCGGTGCTTGCAAACACCTTGACCTTTAAGCGTGCAACGAAATCGTCTGCCTTGCGGTAGAGGTCGGTGCTTTCGTCGCCCTGACCGGAGATGATAAGCGGAGTTCTCGCCTCGTCGATGAGAATGGAGTCAACCTCGTCGACAATTGCAAAGCTGTGGCCGCGCTGTACCATGCGCTCCTTGTAGATTGCCATATTATCGCGCAGGTAGTCGAAGCCCATCTCGTTGTTGGTGCCGTAGGTGATGTCGGCATTGTATGCTGCCTGGCGCTCCTCGTTGGTAAGACCGTGGACAATGAGTCCGACGGACAGACCCATGAAGCGATGCACCTTGCCCATCCACTCGCTGTCGCGGCGTGCGAGGTAATCGTTGACGGTTACGACATGAACGCCCTCACCGGTGAGTGCGTTGAGGTAGGAAGGCAGGACAGCGACAAGGGTTTTACCTTCGCCGGTCTTCATCTCGGCAATTCTGCCCTGATGCAGAACAATGCCGCCGATAAGCTGAACGCGGAAGGGCTTCATGCCCAGCACGCGCCATGCTGCTTCTCTTGCCGCGGCAAATGCCTCGGGCAGCAGGTCATCAAGCTCCTCGCCCTCATCGTAGCGCTGCTTGAACTCCTCGGTTTTTGCGCGCAGCTCATCATCACTCAGCGCCTGAAACTCGGGCTCGAGTGCCTCTATCTTATCAACGATAGGATATATCTTTTTAAGCTCATGGTCTGTGTGACTTCCGAATATTTTACTGAATAAGCCCATTTTATTGCCTCTCGTGGTATAGATTAATTATAAAAATATGTACATTATTACTCAGAGTGCAGTATACCACATAATTGTGAATAAAAAAAGAGAAAACGAGGCAAGCTGAAAAATAAAATGCAGCCATATTTACATACGCAAAAATTACTTCAAAAATTGAAATTTTTATAAACTATTACTTGAACAGTCAGCAAAAGTGTTGTAAAATGAAGTTTGATAAATTTTTGTGTGGAGGTGTACACAATGGAGGACCGTAAACGACATACGCTGCTATGGAAGGGTATAAGGCCATTATCAATCATTACCGCAAAGCTTCTTTTCAATTTTGACGCAGATATCTGCCGTGAAAAGGGCCCTCTTATCATCCTTCCCAACCACAACGCAGACCTTGACCCCCTGCTTGTTTCCTATGCCTTCCCCGAGCCCGTATACTTTGTCGCAAGCGAGCATATCATGCGCGGCAAGGCAGGCAATTTCCTGCGCTGGGCAACCGACATTATCCCCCGTCAGAAGGGCGGTAACGCATCGGGCACAGTCCGCAATATTCTCCGCCATCTCGGCAACGGTCACAATGTGTGCCTCTTCCCCGAGGGCAACCGTTCATGGGACGGCGAAACCCGTCCGATTACCCCCGCAACGGGTAAAATGGTGCGTATGTCGGGTGCAAAGCTCGTTACATACCGCACTGAGGGTATCTACTTCTCAAGCCCCCGCTGGTCAGGCTGCTCACTGCGTCGCGGCAAGGCCCGCGGCAAAATCGTCGGCGTGTACGAGCCCGAGTATCTCAAGTCAATCACCGCATCCGCGGTTCAGGAGCTCATAGAGCGCGACCTCTATGAATCCGCATACACAAGACAGCGCAAAAAGCCCGTAAAGTTCAAAGGCAGACACCTTGCCGAGCACCTTGAGACCTTCCTGTTTATGTGCCCCCATTGCCATGCAGAGGGCAAAATGCGCAGCGAGGGCAATTACTTCATCTGCGAGGAGTGCGGCACCAAGCTGCGCTACACCGAGGAAGGCTTCTTCGCAGGTGAAAACTGCATATTCGACTCCGTTCTTGACTGGAGCATATGGCAGCGCGACCGCATCAAGGAAAAGTGCAGCGCAGAATCCGATGAGCCTATCTTCGTCGATTCCGACCTTGAGCTGCACTCTGTAAGCACTGCCGAGAACAAAAAGTTTCTCGCCTGCGGCACGATGAAGCTGTTCCGTGACCGCCTCGAGCTGCCCGACGGAACCGTTATCGGTGTCCACAACATTTCGGGTATGTCAATACTCGGTGCGCAGAATCTTTACTTCAGCTCAAACAACCAGAATTTCCTTATCACCAGCAAGAAAGTTCGCTGCACCTCCAAGTATTTGACTGCTTGCAAAATATTTGACAAGAGCCTGCAGTATGGTATATAATTTCTCTTTGTTATTTATAGAAAAGGGGATACTGTTATGAACGCAATCGGATTTGATAATGCCAAGTATGTGCAGCTTCAGTCACAGAACATCCGCGACAGAATTTCTAAGTTCGGCGGCAAGCTGTACCTCGAATTTGGCGGCAAGCTTTTCGACGACTACCACGCTTCCCGCGTACTGCCCGGCTTTGAGCCCGACAGCAAGGTTAAGATGCTCCTCGAGATGAAGGACGAGGCTGAAATCGTTATCGCAATCTCCGCTGATGACATCGAGCGCAACAAGCGCCGCGGTGACCTCGGCATCACCTACGATGAGGATACGCTCCGCCTGATTGACGCCTTCCGCGGCATCGGTCTGTACGTCGGTTCCGTTGTTCTCACCCGTTATGCCGCCCAGCCCGCCGCGGTAGCCTTCGAGCAGCGTCTGCATAACCTTGGAATCAAAACCTATCGCCATTATACCATTGCCGGCTATCCCACCGATATCGATCATATCGTTTCCGACGATGGATTCG
>JAZULF010000118.1:0-1894 GCA_045643645.1 Oscillospiraceae bacterium | reverse complement strand
TAGCGCAGTTGGTAGCGCGCTTGGTTCGGGACCAAGAGGCCGGGAGTTCAAGTCTCCTCTCTCCGACCAAAAACCGCAAGCTATTTAGCTTGCGGTTTTTTACTTTATAAAGTCAAATACAACAAAAGAAAAACCTCACTGGATTTCAGTGAGGTTTTTTATGGAGCGGGCAACGAGACTCGAACTCGCTACCTCCACCTTGGCAAGGTGGCGCTCTACCGGATGAGCTATGCCCGCATCGGAACATTAACGATTTTAGCACACATTTATCATTTGTCAAGCAAAAATTTCATGTTCCGTCAATTTTTTTCTCAGCTGAAATCCGTTATATCGCCGAAGCCCTTGCCAAATACATTTTTGGCATCGGTAACGATGAAGAATGCGTTTTCATCTACGCTCTTTATCAGCTTACGGATTTCGCTAGTCTGGGTGCGCTTTACAACACAAAGCAGCACCTGCTTGCACTGATGCGGGTAAGCACCCTCACCAACGAGAATTGTTACGCCGCGGTGCAGCTTATCGGTGATGTCATTTACAAGCTGCTCGCTCTTTTCGCTGATGATGTAGCAGACATTTGAGTTGTCAATGCCGTAGAGGACAAGGTCAATAACCTTTGACACGACAAACATTGCAATTACCGCATACATTGCAGCCTCAACCTTATTGAAGATGAGCGCAAATGCAAGGATAATTACAAAATCGGTTACAAGCACAATTGTTCCGAAGTTAATATAAGGGAACTTAAGGCGGATAAACTTTGCGATTATATCAGTACCGCCCGTTGTTGCGCCCGCGTAGTAGACAATGCCGAGGCCGAGGCCCTTGACTGCACCGCCGATTATACACGCAAGCAGCATATCGTTTGTAGGCGCAACCTCAAGCAGTGCAAGAAGGTCAACGAACACCGACGAAAGCGTCATACCGACGAGCGAGCTTATGATAAAGCCCGTGCCGAAGTGCTTCCACGCGATGACAAACAGCGGGATATTCAGAATTATGGTCAGCACGCCGACAGGAAGGTCGGTGAGCATATTGATAATCATGGCAATACCGCTTACGCCGCCGACGATTATTGCGTTGGGATACAGAAAGAACTGAAAGCCTGCCGCAAAAAGCGCCGAGCCAATGACTACCAGCAGATATTGAATTATATATTCACTTGTTTTATTAGCTTTCATAGTACATCAGTCGATGAGCGACATTTGGGTCTCTCCCCTGTCCTCATCCTTGAGCAGTGCACCTGCCGCAGGAACGCTGCGGACACGGTAACGGGATATGTTCTTGATTGTTGTTGACTCAAGCACGGCTGCCTCGTTGAGCTTATGATTTTTCTTGAGGCTCATGCACGCAACGCCCTGAGTTGTGCGGCTTGTCTTGAGCTGCAGCAGCGAGGTGTTGAATACAAGCGCTCTGCCGTCGGTTGAGAACATTGCTACATTGATTTCCTCGGAAATCGGCATTCCCTCAACGCCCGGGCTCTTGTCGGAATATGCGTTAATGAGCTTCTTGCGGTTTGTCTTGGTTTCGTAGCCGGACATATCAAGGCGGGCAACCTTGCCGTTTTCGAAGAACAGCAGGAGCTGCTGCTTGTAATCGCCGGGATTGATTGCGGTGATTACGCGCTCGCCGTCCTCCATCTCAAGCTTTGTCGGCAGATATATACCGAGGTCGGAGGCTTTGGTGTTGTCAAAGTCGGAAAGCTTTGTCTTGTAAACCTTCTGCTTATCGGTGAACAGAAGCAGCTCAGCGCGGTTATTTGACTCAAATGACAGCTTGAGCGCATCTCCGTCCTTGAACTTCTGCTCACTGCTCATACGCAGGGACAGCGGAGTAATCTTTTTGAAATAGCCCTCGTTTGAAAGGAATACCGTTACGGGATAATCCTCAACAAGCT
>JAZULF010000117.1:0-13820 GCA_045643645.1 Oscillospiraceae bacterium | reverse complement strand
TGAGGCAGCAATGAAGGGTATGCTCGCACCTAAGTTCAAGGAAGCAATTATCGGTCATGCAGAGGTTCGTGAGACCTATAAGGTTTCCAAGGTCGGCACCGTTACAGGCTGCTATGTCCTCGACGGTAAGATTCAGCGCGGCTGCTCTGTCCGCGTACTGCGTGACAATGTTGTTGTCCACGAGGGCGAGCTTGCATCTCTGCGCCGCTTCAAGGACGATGTCAAGGAAGTCGCAACCGGCTACGAATGCGGTATGCAGGTTGAAAAGTTCAACGACATCAAGGTCGGCGATGTTATCGAATGCTTCGTAATGGAGCAGATTCAGCTTTAATAGTAATACAAAATGGGCGGTCAGACTGACCGCCCAAAGCTAAATGAGGAAGAATAATATGCCTTCAAATAAACTTGCAAGAACAAATGACGATATTCAGCTTGTAATGAGCAAGCTGCTTCGCGAAATAAAGGACCCCAGAGTAAATCAGGGTATGATTAGTGTCACCAGAGTTGAAACAACAGGTGACCTGCGCTATTCGAAGATTTGGCTGTCCGTAATGGGTCTGCAGAACGAAAAGGAGTTCAAAAAGGGACTCAAGTCCGCATCTGGCTGGCTTCGCCGCGAGCTCGGCAACTCTCTTAAGCTGAGAAATACCCCCGAGCTTTACTTTGAGCTTGACCACAGCATCGAATACGGCGCACACATTAACGAGATTATCAACTCACTTGATATCAACAGTGACGAGGAAGAAGTATGAATTACCGTGAATGTGCCGAATGGCTGAAAAACCACGATAAAATTCTCATAATCACTCATCTTCGTCCCGACGGTGATACCCTCGGCAGCGCGGCGGCACTGTGCTGCGCACTTCGCAGAATGGGCAAGCAGGCTGCAATGTTCAATAATCCCGAGATTACCGAGAAGTACAGAAAGTATGTTTCCGAGTACATCTGCGATGACTTTGACTATGATTGCACAGTTGCCGTTGATGTAGCCGAAAAGCATATGATTTGCAATGGCTTTGACGGCAATATCGACCTTTGCATTGACCACCACCCGACAAATTCGGGCTATGCTGCAAATCTTCTGCTTCATGCAGAAAAGGCTTCCTGCGGCGAGTCGGTTTTAGAGGTAATCAAGCAGCTTTGCGGCAATGTAAGCGAAAACGAAGCAAGCCTTTTGTATATGGCGGTTTCAACCGATTGCGGCTGCTTCAGATATGCAAATGTAACCTCTGAGACCTTTGCGGCGGCAAGCGAGCTTGCATCATACGGTGCAGCGGTTCAGAAGCTCAATTTTGACCTGTTCCGCCAGGTTTCAAGGGCAAGAATTACCCTTGAGGGTATGATTTGCGCAGGACTTAAGTTCTACCATGACGGCGCGGTTGTTATTGCAACTGTAACTCAGAATATGATGGATGATGCAGGCGCAACCGAGAATGACTGCGATGACATTGCGGGTATTCCCGGTAAGGTTGAGGGATGCATTGTCAGCATGGTAATCCGCGAGCTTGAACAGGGCAAATGCAAGGTGTCCGTTAGGTCGCAGCCGAGATTTGACAGCTCCGCACTGTGCGCACGCTTCGGCGGCGGTGGACACAAAATGGCATCGGGCTGCACAATCTTTGCAGAGCCTGACGAGGTGCGCGAGATGCTCATAAAAGCACTTGATGAGGTCTGGGAATGAACGGAATTATCCTTATAGATAAGCCTCAGGACTGGACAAGCCATGATGTTGTCGGCAAACTGCGCGGCATTCTGCACGAGCGCAGAATAGGTCATTCGGGTACGCTTGACCCGCTTGCGACGGGCCTGCTCGTTGTATTTGTCGGCAGGGCAACACGCGCAGTGGAGTTTGCCGAGGCTGACAGCAAGGAGTATATCGCAGGTCTGCGACTCGGCACAGTAACCGATACGCAGGATATTACGGGCAACATTCTCTCTGAATGCACCGATATTCCTGATACAGACGAGCTTTCAGCAGTGCTTAACCGCTTTATGGGCGAAATTCAGCAGATTCCGCCTATGTATTCCGCAATCAAGATAGGCGGCAAAAAGCTGTACGAGCTTGCCCGCAAGGGTGAAACGGTTGAACGCAAGCCGAGAAATGTTACTATCTCCAAGCTCGAGATTACGGGTAGGGAAGACGGTGACTACATTCTCGATGTTGTCTGCTCTAAGGGCACATATATAAGAACACTGTGCAACGATATAGGCGAAGCACTCGGCTGCGGAGCATGTATGAGCAGCCTGCGCAGAGTAAAAGCAGGCGTGTTTTCAATTGAAAACGCGCATACAATAGACGAAATTCAGGCATTTGCCGACAAGGAAGAGCTTGATAAAGTTATCATTCCCGTTGATAAGCTTTTTGCGCAGTATCCTGAAATTTCAGTCAATGCCGCTGCCGATAAGAAGCTGAGAAACGGCAGTATCATTAAAACAACGCATAAGGACGGCATATACCGTGTCTACTCCGAAGGCGGTGAATTTCTGCTGCTCGGCGAGGTAGAAGGCGGCAGACTTAAGACGATTAAAAACTTCTTCGAGGTTTAAGATGACAGACAGAAAAAGAGCAATGGCTCTTGGATTTTTTGACGGTGTGCATGTTGGTCATGCAGCGCTTATGAATATGACTAAGCAGCGCGCTGAGGAGATTGGCGCAATGCCCTCAGTGCTGACCTTTGATGTTCACCCCGACACGCTTGTTTTCAATAAGGAAGTATCACTTATCAACAGCGCAGCGGGCAGGGAGAATATAATCAGAAGCCAGTTCGGTATTGATAATGTTGTATTCATCCACTTCAATCAGAAGGTTATGCACATGGACTGGCGCGAGTTCATTGATGAGCTCGTTAAGGAGCTTAACATTGCATGGCTTGTTGTGGGACATGACTTTTGCTTTGGCTACAAGGGCCTCGGCACCGCGCAGCGCCTAAAGGAATACTGCGCTGAAAACGGCATAGGCTGCGATGTTATCGAGCCTGTTTGCAAGGACGGTCTTATCGTCAGCTCAACGCTTATCCGCAAGCTGATTGAAAACGGCGAGATTGAAAAGGCAAATGAGTACCTCGGCCATCCGCATACACTTTCGGATGTTGTGCGCTCGGGCTATCACCTCGGTACGCAAATGGGTACGCCCACGATAAATATGAAAATTCCCGAGGGCGTTTTGGTACCGCGCCACGGTGTATATGCTGCGAAGGTTGTCCTTGAGGACGGCTCTGAGCATATCTCCGTAACCAATGTCGGCGTTCGTCCTACCGTCAGCAATTCCAATAGCGTGAGCGTTGAAAGCTACATTCTCGATTTCAGCGGAAATCTCTATGACAGACAGGCACGCGTGGAATTCTTCAGCTTCCTGCGAGATGAGTGCAAGTTTGAAAGCACGGATGAGCTTGCACGACAGATAGCTGTTGATGCGGAGAATGCGAGAGAGTATTTCCGTAAGAACGCATAATTTTTTCAGCAAATGCAAGTATTTTGCTGATTTGTAGAATATACTATTGCCCGACAAAACATATATATGATAGTATATCTTCAGAGATATAACTGGGGGATAAACTATGAGAAGCACAAAAACCAGATTTTCATACAAAGTAAGGCGCTTTTGGGCAGCTTTGATGGACATCTTCGGTCCCGTCAAGGTCGCAATATTCGGCATTGTTCTTGTCGCAATTATGGCGCTTATCATTATGCTCTGCACCCGCTCCTGCGGTAATCCCGAGGCTGAGAGTGAAATAAATGGCGGAAGCTCAGGCTCCGACCTGCCGACCAAGATTTCCGAGGTAACGGGAAGAAAGCTGCCGGAGAATGCAAATGAGCTTAAGGCAGAGGCAGACAACATTGCCGCATCGTACGATTACGATAAGGCACTTGCACTCATTGATGAGTATCAGGCTACATATCCCGACTCAATTGACCTGTCCTCTTACAGAGAGCAGATAAAGCTTGATAAGGCATCTGCTGTTCGTTGGCCCGATACTACTCAGATTCCGCACATCTTCTTCCACAGTCTTATTGCCGATACCTCAAGAGCATTTGACGGTGACGAGGATAATGACGGCTACAATCTGTATATGACCACCGTTGACGAGTTTAACGCCATAATGGAGCAGATGTATGCCCGTGGCTATGTTCTCGTTGACATTCACGATATGATTCAGCAGGTTACCCTTGAAGACGGCAGCACTGTCTACCGCCAGGGTGATATCTATCTGCCGGCAGGCAAAAAGCCATTCGTGCTCTCCGTTGACGATGTAAACTACTACAAGTATATGACCGACGGTGACGGTGACGGATATGCTGACGGCAAGGGCGATGGCTTTGCAAGCAAGCTCGTCATCGGCAAAGATGGCAAGGTAACCAATGAGTATTACGAAAAGGACGGCACCCTCGTAACAGGCAGCTACGATGTACTTCCGCTGCTTGAGGACTTCGTTGCAAAGCATCCCGACTTCTCATACCGTGGTGCAAAGGGTATTCTTGCGGTAACCGGCTTTGAGGGCGTTTTCGGATATCACACTCACCCCGATTGGAAGAATGTTCTTACAGCTGATGAATATAACAAGGAAGTCGAGGAGGCAAAGGCAGTTTCCGAGGCTATCAAGGCTCAGGGCTGGGTAATTGCGTCACATAGCTATGCGCACTTTGGCTACGGCTCCTGCGGTGACTATGACCTTGCAGCTGATGTTCAGAAGTGGGAGGACCAGGTGCAGCCCATTGTAGGTGATACCGATGTTCTTATTTACCCCTTCGGTCAGGATATTGCAGGCGTAGAGGAATACAGCGGCGCAAAGTATCAGACCATGCGCGATGCAGGTTATCGCATCTTCTGCAATGTTGATGCTTCCAGCGATTACTGGGTACAGATTCACGATGGCTATATGCGTCAGGGCAGAATTAATCTTGGCGGCTACAGACTGTATCATACTCCCGGTCTTGTTGACCATCTGATTGATGCTGCAACTGTAATCGATAAGAACAGACCGTTGCCGGTCCCCGAAATGTAAAAAATAAAACCGTGAGGTTACAACCTCACGGTTTTTTTATTGCTTGTTTGCAGGTCTGTTTTTCTTGGTAGAATGACCTCTGCCATGTCGGCGGGAGAGGGCAGCCTTGTTTCTGTAGTAGTCAAGCATACCGTCATCAGCCTCATAAATGAGTCTGTTAGCAGACCATGTATTGTCCTCGTGCTTGCGGAATTTAAGCCTTACAAGATAATTGCCGCACTCAGCGCAGCTGAATACATTCATATAGCGCTGGTCACCCTGATTAATCCAACGCTGCGAGCTAAGCTCTGCACCGCATTTTGAGCAGGCAAGCTTTACAAGCTTTTCATCGGCAAATGCCTCGGACTTGCTGATATAACCGGGGAATACGAGATGCTCGATAGGCTCGGGACCTGCGTTTGCTTCAGCCTTTGCACTCGAAGAACGGAGTGCAAGCACTCGTGTTGCCTCGTCGTACTGGGCAAGTCCCTCTGCTAAATTGAGCTTCGTGCAGACAAGTGCGGTGTTGTAAGCATCGCCGAGTGCATCGTGAGCAACACGGGTCTGCTCAATTCCGAAATGCTCCATTGCTGTTGCGAGTGACTTCTGATTCTTGTCACCGTCGGTCTGCATATTATAGATAAGCTGAAGATTAATCCAGTTTGCAATCCAATCCCAGTCAAGGTCGTGGATAATAATGTTCTGCTCCATAATGCCGCGGTCATCGCAGCCCCAAGTGAGGAAGGTAACATCATCACCGCACCATGCCTTGAACTGCTCAAAGGCATCACGGAAGCTAAGACCCTTAGCAAGGCGTTCCTTGTCAAAGCCGGTAAGCTTCTTGACCTTGTAGTGCATGCGCTTGAAGTAAACGGGCTTTACATCGACCGTGAACTCCTCGGCAGGCTGCATGTTCTCATCCAGCTTAACAGCGCCTATTTCAATTATTTCGCCCCTCAGCTTAATGGGCAGATGGTTAAATACGGCGGATTTGGAGCTCATCGCCTGATTCCACTCAAAATCGACCACAATATAATTCATAAAAACTACAACCTTATTTCATATTACAAAAATGTATTATAACACATCAATGCGTTGTATGCACTACTTTTTTTAATATATAATTGCCCTATCAGCCAAGCTGTGTTATACTTTGCGTATAAACCACAGGAGGCATCAATATGAATATTGCAGTAATATGCGGAGGACTCTCGAGCGAGAGAGATGTTTCTATAACAAGCGGCAGCAATGCAGCACGCGCCCTGCGTGAAAAAGGCCATAATGTTGTACTCGTTGACCTGTTTTACGGCTATGAGGGTGAGTATAATGACCCTGCAGAGCTTTTTGCCCGCGAGCAGAAGGATGTTCGCTACTCCGTCAAGGAGGAAACTCCCGATGTCAAGAAGCTTCTTGCAGAGGGTGACGGCTCCAGAATAGGCAAGAATGTAATTGAAATTTGCAAAGCAGCGGATATCTGCTTCCTCGCGCTTCACGGTGAGGACGGCGAGGACGGCAAGCTGCAGGCAACTCTTGATATGCACGGCATAAAATATACAGGCAGCGGCTATCTCGGCAGCGCAATTGCAATGAACAAGGAAATCTCCAAGATTATGTTCAGAGCAAATGGAATTCCCACTCCCGCGGGCATCGTTCTCGAAAAGGGAGCTGAAAAGTATGAAGATGTCGGCTTCCCCTGTGTTGTAAAGCCCTGCTCGGGCGGTTCAAGCGTAGGTACATCAATTGTACGCAGCCGTGATGAGTATGACGCAGCACTTGAAGCTGCATTTAATTTCGAGTCCCATGTTCTTGTCGAAAAGTATGTAAAGGGCAGGGAATTCACCGTCGGCGTTCTTGATGGCAAGGCAATGCCCGTCATCGAGATTATTCCCAAGAACGGTTGGTATGACTATAAGAACAAGTATCAGGCAGGACTTACAGAGGAAATCTGCCCCGCTCAGATTAGCGCGGAGGATACCGCACGCCTGCAGAAGCTCGCAGAACGCGTTGCATCTGCGCTGATGATTGATGTTTATTTCCGTGCGGACTTCCTTATGGACGAAACCGACGGCGAGCTTTACTGCCTTGAGGCAAACACTTTGCCCGGTATGACTCCCACCAGCCTTGTACCTCAGATGGCAAGAGAGCTTGGTATGGATTTCCCCGCACTTTGCGAAAAAATCATTGCAGTATCAATGGAGAAGTATAAGTAATGAGAGGAATCAGCGTCAAGGAAGCAGCCAAAATAGTCGGCGGCGAGCTTTACGGCACTAAAAATGCTGACAGCGAGATACTCAGCGTTGTTATCGACAGCCGCAAGGTGCTTGAGGGCAGTATGTTTGCAGCACTCAAGGGCGAGCGTGTTGACGGACACGATTATATTCAGAAAGCCTTTGAACTCGGTGCGGTATGCTGCATTGCGGAGTATGTGCCTGAGGGCTGCAATGGCTGCGTAATCGTTGTACCCGATGTTGCAGCAGCACTTAAGGTGCTTGCTGAAAACTACCGACTGCGCTTTAAGGGCGAGGTAATAGGAATTGCAGGTAGTGTCGGCAAGACTACCGCAAAAGAGATGGTAGCATCTGTGCTGTCTGAAAGGTACAAGGTTCTTAAAACCGAAAAGAATCTCAACAATGAACTCGGCGTACCGCTCACTATCTTCAGAATTGAACCAGAGCACGAGGTTGCCGTTATTGAAATGGGCATATCCGATTTCGGTGAAATGAGCAGACTTGCTAAGATGGTTCGTCCCACAAAGGCGGTATATACGCTTATCGGTCACGCACACCTTGAGCATCTGTATAATCGCGAGGGTGTTCTCAAGGCAAAAACAGAGATGGTCGAATATATGCCCGATAACGCAACACTGTTTCTCAACGCGGACGATGACCTGCTTTCAACATACAGCTGCCAGCAGA
This sequence comes from Oscillospiraceae bacterium, assembly GCA_045643645.1. Lineage (GTDB taxonomy): Bacteria > Bacillota > Clostridia > Oscillospirales > Oscillospiraceae > F23-B02. The sequence continues at coordinate 5,923 of JAZULF010000117.1, read as the reverse complement.
ACAGAGTTCTCTACGGTACGGGTGAAAACGCTGATGTGAAGGCTGAAAACATTGACACATCAAGCCTTGTAAGCCTTTCCTGCGATATCGTCAGCGGTGACAGAAGTTTCCGGGTAACCGTGCCTGCCTACGGCAAGCATATGGTCTACGCGGCACTTGAGGGCGCGGCAGTCGGCATTGCAATGGGACTCAGCGATAAGGAAATCGCAAACGGAATTCTCAACTACGAAACCGTAGGTCGCAGAGCAAATATTTCCGATACGGGCTTCATTACCCTAATTGACGATTGCTACAACGCAAATCCCGATTCCGTAAAATGCGGCATCGACTCGCTCAAGGGCAACAGCGGACGCAAGGTATGTATTCTCGGCGATATGCTCGAAATGGGTGAGAATAAGGAGCAGCTGCACGCAGGAGTAGGCAAGTACGCAGCAGAAAACGGAGCGGACCTTCTTCTTGCGGTCGGCGAGCTTTCTGCATATACCTGCAAGGCTGCGGATACAATCAAGTCAATGCACTTTGATACAAATGCGCAGCTTATCGAAAAGCTGCCCGAGCTTATCCGCAAGGGAGATACCGTGCTTGTCAAGGCATCTCACAGTATGAGGTTTGACGAAATTTCCGAAGCACTGAAATTATTGAAATAAAAAAGAAGCATCTGATTTCAGATGCTTCTTTTTCTATGTATTACAGTAAAAAGTTTTCAACAAGCAGCAGGAGTATTATACCCGGTATGCCGAGTACACCTGCGACAATTGCGCTCAGCCAGCCTACAGTGATGCTAAGTCCGATAAATCCGCCGAGGTAGTTGAATATAAACAGCATAACAAAACCGAGCAGGGCATTTATAAGAAGCTTGAATGCCCACTTTATCGGTGTTGCGAAGATTTTGATAATAAGCCAGAGCAAAAGCGCTCCGATAACGACATATATTGCGAGATTAAGACCTTCCATATTGTTCTCCTATTGGCTCATATTTCTGATATTAGCAACCGCATAGTTGTAGCGCGATTTAAGTGCGCTGATTTCAAAAATGCAGGCGTCCATCATATCCGAATCGGTTACACTGTCAAATGCCGAGTATGCGCAGTGCAGTTGCGCGCGTATCTCGCGCATTTCATTAAGTCGGCGGTTGTATTCTGCTTGTTTCTGCTTTGCTTCCTTTTTTGTCATGAGAAAAACTCCTTGGCTTTTCTCAATATTATATTCAGCCAAGCTGTGTTTTAATCAGCACAAGCTATATTTTACCACGGTTATCTCTGTCCGTCTATGCCATAATAGAAACAGACAAAAAAGAAGTCCGGAAGAAATAGAAAGGTCATAAGACCAAACGGACGGAATGTCGAGCCTTATCATTGATAAGAATACATTCATGCTTTTTTGTCAACCGAATAAAGAAAAATATAAATTCGGTGGCGGGGACAGAGAAATCTGTCCCCGTTTTTGCCGCAAAATGCGTGTCTTGATTTTTTTGTAAATATATAATATACTATATAATCCAGGTATTCAAGGAAAAATTACGCAAGACAGCACAAGATGTTGTATCTGAGAGGAAATACGCAAAATGAGTAAAACAACCGCTGAATACGGTAATGACAGTATATCTCAGCTTAAGGGAGCTGACCGAGTAAGAAAGCGCCCCGGTGTTATATTCGGCTCTGACGGCCTTGACGGCTGCCAGCACGCCGTATTTGAGATTCTTTCAAACTCAATCGACGAAGCCCGTGAGGGTCACGGCAATATTATAACCGTTACCCGCTACGAGGATAAGTCCATCGAGGTTGAGGACTTCGGACGCGGCTGCCCTGTTGACTGGAATGCCAACGAAAAGCGCTTTAACTGGGAGCTTGTATTCTGCGAGCTTTATGCAGGCGGCAAGTATTCCAATAACGAGGGCGAGAACTACGAGTATTCCCTCGGTCTGAACGGTCTCGGCTCCTGCGCAACTCAGTATGCCTCTGAATATATGGATGTAACCGTATGGCGTGACGGCAACAAGTACGAGCTTCACTTCAAGAAGGGTAAGGTTGTCGGCAAGAAGGGGCAGGAGCTCAGCATAAGCCCTGCTGACCGCAAAAAGACGGGCACGACAATCCGCTGGAAGCCTGACCTTGAGGTATTTACTGATATCAACATTCCCGAGGAATTCTTCAAGGATGTACTGCACCGCCAGGCGGTTGTAAATGCAGGCATTACCTTCAGATTCCGCAATCAGAAGGACAATAAGTTCGAAGTAACCGACTATGTATATGAAAACGGCATTCTTGACTATGTACACGAGATTGCAGCCGAAAAACCGCTTACCGAGCCGTATTTCATAAGCTGCGAGCGCCGTGGTCGTGACCGCGAGGATAAGCCTGAATATAAGGTGAAGCTTTCGGCGGCCTTCTGCTTCTCAAACAAGGTAAACATCACCGAATACTACCACAATTCATCATGGCTTGAGTATGGCGGTGCACCCGAAAAGGCAACAAGAAACGCATTCGTTTATGCTGTCGATGCCTACATAAAGAAAATCGGCAAGTATCAGAAGAACGAGAGCAAGATAAGCTATCAGGATGTTGCGGATTGTTTGGTGCTCGTAACAAACTGCTTCTCAACCCAGACCTCCTACGAAAATCAGACCAAAAAGGCAATCACAAACCGCTTCATTCAGGAGGCAATGACAGATTTCTTCAAGGAACGCCTTGAAATTTACTTCATCGAAAATAAGCCCGAGGCTGACAGAATTGCCGAGCAGGTGCTTGTAAACAAGCGCAGCCGCGAGGCAGCCGAAAAGACCCGCCTCGGTATGAAAAAGAAGCTGTCCGGCAGTATTGATATCGCAAACCGCGTTCAGAAGTTTGTCGACTGCCGCAGCCGCGACCCCGAAAAGCGCGAGATTTACATCGTCGAGGGTGACTCCGCATTGGGCGCATGTAAGCTTTCCCGCGATGCAGATTTTCAGGGCATTATGCCCGTCCGCGGCAAAATCCTCAACTGCCTAAAGGCAGACTATGCCCGTATCTTCAAGAGTGATATCATCACCGACCTTCTCAAGGTTCTCGGCTGTGGTGTCGAGGTTCAGGTTAAAGGCAAGAAGGACCTCAATGCCTTTGATATCAACAATCTTCGCTGGAACAAGGTCATCATCTGCACCGACGCCGATGTTGACGGCTACCAGATAAGAACGCTCATTCTCACAATGATTTACCGCCTTGTGCCTACTCTTATCCGTGAGGGCTATGTTTATATCGCAGAGTCCCCGCTGTACGAGATTGAAAGCAAGGGCAAGACCTATTTTGCATACTCCGACAGGGAGAAAATGGAGATTGTCGAGTCACTCAACGGCGCAAAGGCAACTATCAACAGAAGCAAGGGTCTCGGTGAAAATGACCCCGATATGATGTGGATGACTACAATGAACCCCGAAACACGCAGACTCATCAAGGTTATGCCCGAGGATGCCGAGCATATGTCGCAGATTTTCGACCTGCTTCTCGGTGATGACCTTGCAGGCAGAAAAAATCACATTGCCGAAAACGGATATCTGTATCTGGATATGGCTGATATATCCTGACAGGTATGCTGAAAGGAATATGTTCTAATGGCTAAGAAACAAGCTCCCGAACAGAAAAAATTCAATAATCCCAATGTTATCGGCCTGAGGGCGGAGGTGCTCGAGCAGCCTATCACCGAAACACTTGAGCAGAACTATATGCCCTATGCGATGAGCGTCATTATTTCGCGCGCAATTCCCGAAATAGACGGCTTCAAGCCCTCGCACAGAAAGCTCCTTTACACGATGTACAAGATGGGACTTCTCAACGGCGCACGCACAAAAAGTGCAAACATTGTTGGTCAGACAATGCGCCTTAATCCCCACGGTGATGCGGCTATTTACGAAACAATGGTGCGTCTTGCCAAGGGTAATGAAGCTCTGCTTACTCCTTTTGTCGACTCAAAGGGCAACTTCGGCAAGGTGTATTCCCGCGATATGTCCTATGCAGCCTCCCGTTACACCGAAGCAAAGCTTTCAAGCATATGCGCCGAGATATTCAGAGATAACGACCAGGACACCGTTGAGATTGTCGATAACAACGTCGGCAGTATGAAGGAACCGTCACTTTTACCCACAAGCTTTCCCAATGTCCTTGTTTCAAGCAACACGGGCATTGCGGTCGGTATGGCAAGCCAGATTTGCGGCTTTAACCTCGAGGAGGTCTGTCAGACAACCATTAACTATCTGACCGACCCCGAGTGCGATATTCTTGCAACCCTGCCTGCACCCGATTTTTCAACGGGCGGCGAGATTATCTATGACCGCAGCGAGATGGAAAATATCTATAACACCGGTCGAGGAAGCTTCAAGGTGCGTGCGCGCTGGCGTTATGTGCAGAAGGAAAATATCATTGAGATATACGAAATTCCTTACACCACCACTACCGAAGCAATAGTAGACAAGGTTGCAGAGCTTATAAAGGCAGGCAAGGTGCGCGAGATTAACGATATGCGCGATGAAACCGACCTCAGCGGTCTCAAGCTCGCAATTGACCTCAAGCGCGGCACCGACCCCGATAAGCTAATGCAGAAGCTGTTTAAGCTCACACCGCTTATGGACAGCTTCCCCTGCAACTTCAATATTCTCGTTGCAGGCAACCCCAAGGTAATGGGCGTTTCCGAGATAATAGGCGAGTGGTGCGCATGGCGTATGGAATGCGTTCGCCGCAGAGTGTACTTTGACCTTACTAAGAAGAAGGATAAGCTGCATCTGCTCAAGGGTCTTGAGAAGATACTGCTCGACATTGACAAGGCAATTTCCATTATCCGCAATACCGAGCTTGAAGCTGAGGTTATTCCCAATCTGATGATGGGCTTTGGCATAGACCAGGTGCAGGCTGAATATGTTGCAGAGATAAAGCTGCGCAACATTAACCGCGAGTATATCATCAAGCGCGTTTCCGAAACCGAAGAGCTCGAAAAGGCAATTGCAGAGCTCGAGGATATTCTCAAGAACCGCCGCAAGATAAAGAACATAATTATCAATGAGCTCAAGCAGATAATCAAAAAGTACCCGAGTCCGAGAAAGACGGGCATTGTGTATGCAAACGAAATCGAGGAGCTCGAGGAGGTAGAGCTTGTTGAGGATTATCCCGTAACGGTATTCCTTTCAAACGAGGGCTATTTCAAAAAGATTACTCCGCTGTCCCTGCGTATGAGCAGTGAGCAGAAGTTCAAGGACGGAGATGCACTCAAGCTGTCGTTTGAGTCAAATAACCGTGCTGAGCTTCTTATCTTCACCGATAAGCAGAAGGTCTACAAGACAAAGCTTTCCGACTTTGACAACACAAAGGCATCCGACCTCGGCATATATCTGCCGACAAAGCCCGAGATGGAGGACGGCGAGCGCGTAATCACCGCAATCAATCCCGGCGATTACAAGCAGCAGCTCCTGCTGTTCTTCGAAAACGGCAAGGTTGCCCGCCTTGATATGTCCGGCTACGAAACCAAGGCAAACCGCAAGAAGCTCATTAACGCATATTCCGACAAGAGCCCGCTCGTTGAGGTAATGCCGATTTCCGAGGAAATCAATGTAGCGATGTTCTCAACCGACGGCAGAGCACTTGTGTTCAACACCTCGCTTCTGCAGCTCAAGACAAGCCGCACAACTCAGGGCGTTGCATGCATGAGTCTTAAGAAAAATCATAAGCTCAACGCGGCTGCTGTGCTTGAAGCAACAACAATCAAGAATGTTTCCCGTTACCGTGTCCGCAGCGTTCCTGCTGCAGGCGCACTGCTCAAGGATGAGGACAGGGGAGAGACCCAGATGTCGCTCATCGACTGATGTACTATGAAACCTAATAAAACAAGTGCATATATAATTCAATATCTGCTGGTAGTCATTGGCTCGGCGCTTTTTGCGGCAGGCTTTCAGTTCTTTCTG
>JAZULF010000116.1:0-1833 GCA_045643645.1 Oscillospiraceae bacterium | reverse complement strand
GACGGCGTAGGTTTCGTCTGCGGACAGAACACTTTTAATTACCTCGCGGCTGTTTTCCACGCTTGTATGCGGCGGCCAGCCTGCAATAGGCCCCACACGCTCGTCCTTTGCGTATTCAAACAGGCTTTCGGCATCGTCATCGCACCACGGGCGCAGAATCAGCCTTTCCGTTTCGATTATCATTGTCCTTATGCTTTTTTCCAACGCTTGAGGGCGGGGAAGAGCTTTGTGCAAAGCTCCTTCATCTCCTCGTTTGTCATACCCGCCTGTTCGCCGAACTGCGAGCACATTTCGATGAACTCCTCCATGCTCACATCGTGGATGAACTCACCGTCTGTGTAGCAGTACTTGCAGTAGTCGTGGTTGATGCTGCCGTCCTTGTTTGTGCCGAGCACATCGTCGGTTTCGATGGGCATACCGCAGCTCTGACAAAGTTTCATTTCCATTATTGTACCTCCGTTATTGTGTTGTTGTACCAGATTATAAGCTCGGTAAGATTATCCTCGCTTACCTTATTGCCGCTGTTTTTCACAAGCTCAAGGAATTCCTCGTCCTCGGGCGTCTTGTCCTCTTTTTCCGCAAGACCCTTGCCGACGGCTTTCTGCATTACGCTCATCATAAGCCTGTAAATGCCGTGCAGCTTGTCAAGCTCAAAGCCGCCCTGCAGAGTGAAAACCGGCATAGACTCGGGCAGCTTGTTTGTCTTGCGCATATCCGTAAGCTGCGAGCCGTTTGCCACCATACCGACACCGCATACAGCCTTTATACAGAAGCGGCGATTAGCCTTTTTATAGCCCTTGATGTTGCCTGCCATAAGCCAGCCGAGGTATATTATCTCATCGCCCCTTTTAAGTGCGCGCTTAGCCTGCCTGACGGTATAAGCGGGCAGGTTAATCTTAGCGCCGAGTATCTGTGCATACTGCCTGGTGTGACCTGCGTTTGAGGTGTATACAATTGCTTTTATCATTATTTCTTCCTCCCGTATGCTTCAAAATACTGCAGGATGTGCTTTTCGATAAGCACCATAACCTCATGCTCACGCTCAGGCTCACGGTCACAGAGATTGAGCCATGCGGATACGGGGAAGGCAAGCTGCGCCGCCATAATCTCAACATCGCCGTCAATAAGCACACCGTTTTCAATCAGCGCCGATATGAGCTGCTTGTTGTAATCGAGAATACCGGTGTAAACATGAGCGGTCTGCATTTTTGCAACACTCGGAAGGCGGTACTGCTCAATAGTCAGCAGCCTGCGCACCTTGCTGATGTGCTCATCGTGCAGCAGAAACAGAAGCTGTCCCTGTACCTGCGTGATGATTGCCTCGACGGAATACTTATCATAGCCTGCAACGCGGTCAGCGCCCGCACCTGCTATGGGCGCGTTGCTTGCGTATTCCGCCTCAAGAGTTTCGAGCAGGGTTTCGAGTATCTCCTCCTTGCTCTTGAAATGGCTGTAAAGGGATGCCTTGCGTATGCCGACGGCATCGGCAATCTGCCCTACGCTCGTTGCCTCAAAGCCCTGCACGGAAAAAAGCTCGAGGGCGGCGTCTATAATATGCTGCTTTGTTGCAGATGTTTTCATTTGATTACCTCGCTTGATGGGATGGATGCCATTATACCTACCGAACGGTCGGTTGTCAAGAGGCAAAGTGAATATTGGATATACAGCAATGAAACGGGATGAATATTGTATGTGTACAATTTGAATAAATATTGTCTGAGAGAATGCTCTGAGCAGCTCGGCGGAGGGCGAAAACAGTTCTTAAACAGCTTGAACTTGTGTATTATGTACAAATGAACAGGTCATAAGCAGCCGCCAATGGCATTAATGAAT
>JAZULF010000115.1:0-2485 GCA_045643645.1 Oscillospiraceae bacterium | reverse complement strand
TGCGCAGCCTGCTCGGGACTGAATTCGCCTTTTGCCATAGCTTTTATCCTCGCAATAATTATTTTGATGCGGCTATTATATCACGCAAAACAAAAAATGTCTATGCAAGGCAATTTTTAAATAAAAATTGCTTGTTTTGCTGTTTTCACAAGCCCCTTGCGTGTGATACAATAATCCAATCAAATAATCAACAAAGAGAAGATGAGCCGATGAAGCAGAATACAGAGATATACGAGGCAAAGCTGTGCGCCGAAACTGTTGATAAATGTTCAGAGCGGGTGCGCAAATTTCTGACGGAGTGCAAGCTGCCGAAAAGAGATGTACTGCGATACGCAATGACCATTGAGGAGATACTGCTTAAAACCTCCGACAATACCGCTGAGGAAATTCCCGTAAGGCTGATTACGGGCACCCGTTTCTTCCGCCCGTATGTTGCGCTGGAGCTGGACGGAAAAAGCATCAATGTGTATGCCGCAAAGGAAAGCGAGCAGGGCGTGCTCGGCGGCGGAGTGCTTAAAAACCTCGGACTTTCACCCGAATATGCTTACACGGGCGAAACAAATAAGTACTATTTCAGAATAAAACGAAAAAGCCTGAACCCTGCTGTTTCGCTGATGATAGCTATGGTGTCGGCACTTATAATCGGCTTGCTTGGCTATCTGATGGCAGACGGCACAAGAACAATGCTGATGGAGAATGTTATTGGGCCTCTCAATGACACCTTCCTTAATATTTTAGGCTGCATAGCAGGACCTATGATATTCCTTGCAGTTGCCTGGGGTATCTACGGTATAGGCGATGCCGCAACGCTCAAGCGCATCGGCAAAAAGCTGATTATGAGCTATGTCGGCACGATTTTCATTGCGGTCCTTCTGATAGGAATGCTGTGCCTGCCGTTTTTCTCCCTTGACTTTTCGGGCAGTGCCGGCGGCTCGGGAGAGGTGTCGTCGGTGGTTGAGATGCTACTCGGAATAATTCCGAAGGACATCTTCAGTCCCTTCATAAACGGCAACACGCTTCAGATTATTTTCCTTGCCGTTACAATCGGCATTGCAATGCTGTTCTTGGGACAGAAAACCGCCTTTGTAGCTACGGTTGTTGAGCAGATAAACTATATTGTACAGTTTCTTATTGAGGCGATAAGCAGACTTGTTCCGTACTTCATTTTCATCGTTTTGCTGAAAATGATGTGGGGAGATATGGCAGGTGTGCTGTCTGGCATCGGCAAGCTGTTTGCAGTGTTCATATGCGCGATTGTGCTGCTTATTGCAGGCGTTGTGGGATACACATCGCTGAGAAACAGAGTAAGCCCGTCCTTGCTTGTTAAGAAGGGTTTGCCTACGCTTATTATTGCGCTTACAACCGCATCGTCCGCAGCGGCATTCGGCACCAATATGAATGCCTGCAGCAAGGGCTACGGAATTGATGAAAAGATAAGCTCATTCGGAGTGCCGCTGGGTATGGTAACCTCCAAGCCCACCACGGCAATAAACTATATGATAGTTTCGCTGTTCTTTGCCGAGTTCTACGGCTTGAGCGTGTCTGCATCCTGGATTGCGGTTATGATGATAACCGTCTGCATTCTTGCAGTTGCAACACCGCCCATACCCGGCGGAGCAATGGCATCCTACACAGTGCTGCTTGCTCAGCTCGGCATACCTATGGAGGCGCTTGCGGTTGCATTGGCCTGCGATGCCGTGTTCGACTTTATCGATACGGGCTCGGACCAGTTTCTCCTGCCGAACATCCTGCTTAACCAGGCAGGCAAGCTCGGTCTGGTCAACAGAGAGATACTGTTAAGCCGCAAAGCTAAATAAAATAGCGTAAATATAATTAAGATTACAGGCTTTGTCGATATCACCATGATTTAAGTAAATGTCAGATGAAGCGAGGAAGATAAATGAAAAAATATCAGTCAACAGTTGCACTAATAAGCGTTACCGATACTGAGACCGAAGCCATTATGCGTATGTATGACTGGCAGGAGCACTATTTTGAAGGCGATGCCCAGCTTTACTACGAGGCAAGCTTTGTCCGTGACGGCGAATCCCACAAAATCGTAACGGCGCGTCAGGACGAAATGGGTATGACCGCAAGCGCAACCCTGGCAATGAAGCTGATTGAGCACTACCGCCCTATGTATCTCATTATGGTGGGCATTGCCGCCGGCGTTGTTTTGCCGGAGGTGGAGGAACAGATGTACGGCGATGTGGTGCTGGCCGATACGGTATGGAATTACTCTGCGGGTAAGTTTGTAAGTCCGGAAAAAGCAGATATCAAATTCGGCGATATCGGCTTCATTCCCCGCCCCACCGTTGTAAATATGAAGGACTGGCTGCTTCCCTATGTGCAGGCAGCGGTGGAGTCCGTTGAGAATGAGACGCATGTTTATATCGGACCTATGGCAAGCGGCAGCGCTGTGGTGGCAAATAAGGAAGTGCTGAACAAGCAGATTCGCCACAGCTTCCACAATACCGCCGGATTG
>JAZULF010000114.1:0-4311 GCA_045643645.1 Oscillospiraceae bacterium | reverse complement strand
CGGCATATCAGGGCATTTTCAAAAACCCGCTCGTATCCCCCGATTTTCTCGGCGTTTCGAGCGGCGCGTGCATTGGCGCGGCGGTGGCAATCTTAATGTCGATGACCACCGTGTACATCTCAATATTCGCGTTCTTGGGCGGCGTAATCGCGGTTGTTCTCACCGTCAGCATTCCCGCACTTCTGCGCAACCGCGCAAACATTATGCTCGTGCTTTCGGGCATCATCGTAGGCTCCGCAATGTCCTCAATTCTCGGCTTTATCAAGTACATTGCCGACCCCGACACACAGCTTGCGTCCATCACCTACTGGACAATGGGCGACTTCTCCTATGTTTCCCTGCGTGAGCTTTTAACCGTGCTGCCGCTAATTCTCGTGCCTATGATAGTGCTTATCCTCATGTCATGGTGGATTGATGTTCTCTCCATGGGCGAGGACGAGGCAAAGGCGCTCGGCGCGAATGTCCGCCTTATCCGCGGCATCGCGATTTTCTGCTCAACACTTCTGACCGCAGGCTCTGTGTGCATTGCTGGCACAATCAGCTGGATTGGTCTTATCGTTCCGCACTTCGGAAGAATGATTGTCGGCCCCTCAAACCGCAGGCTCATTCCCGCCTGCGCACTGCTCGGCGGATTGTTTATGCTCATCGTCGACACGCTGACGCGCACAATCGGCGCAACGGAAATGCCCGTAAGCATACTCACGGGCGTAATCGGCGCACCGTTCTTCTGCTGGCTTCTGTGGCGGCAGCAAAGGAGGGCGCAATGATATACGAAATAAACAACCTCTCCTTCCGCTACAAAGGCGGTGAGCGCGAGGTGCTAAACGGCGCAAGCCTCAGCATTGCCGAGGGCGAGCTTGTTTCCATTCTCGGCAGAAACGGCGCAGGAAAATCCACTCTGTTCGGCTGTATGCTCGGACTGTTAAAGTCACAGTCGGGCAGCATAAAGCTCTGCGGCGAGGATATTCAAAACCTCAGCGAGAGAAAAATCGCCTCCGTTGTCGGCTTTGTTCCGCAAAGCCACAACCCCACCTTTGATTTCACGGTTTTCGACTTCGTGCTTATGGGCTGCGCATCGAAAATCGGACTTCTCTCCCGACCGGGAGCAAAGGAAATTGCCGCTGCCGAAAAGGCGCTCGAGCAGATGGGACTTTCCCATCTTGCGCACCGCAGCTACACCGAGCTTTCGGGCGGTGAGCGCCAGCAGGCGACCATTGCGCGCGCAATTGCCGCCGAGCCGAAGATTATACTCTTCGATGAGCCTACCGCGCACCTCGATTTTGCAAATCAGATTAAGGTTCTGCGCATAATAAAAGGGCTTTCCGAAAAAGGCTACTCGGTTGCCGTTACAACCCACGACCCGAATCACGCGCTGCTTCTCGGCGGTACTGCCGCGATACTCGACGGTGAGGGCAAGCTCTCCTCGGGCAAGGTGGAGGAGCTTGTGACCGAGGAAAAGCTCAAGGGCGTTTACGGCGCTGATGTGCGCTTAAGATACCTCGAGGAATTCGAGCGCGATGTCTGCATCTTTCCCAATCTGTAAGCCACGGCTAATGCCGACTTAATAAATTGTCATCAAAATTTTTCGGAGGAAAAACAATGAAAAAGTTTATCACTCTGCTGCTTGCACTCGCAATGGTATTCACCCTTTGCGCATGCGGCGGCAACACCGCTGACGAGGGCAAAGACGGCCCCGTTGCAGAAGAAGTCAAGGGCGTAACCGTCCCCGAATTTGCCGTAATGGTAAACGGTGTCAAGGTTGACCAGAACATGATGGCCGAGTATCCCCTCTACAGCGTTCAGACCACCACCGTCAACAGCGCAGGCACCGAGTCCACCACCACCTATGTCGGCTTCGCAATGAAGGATGTATTCGCTGCAGCAGGTCTGACCGAGAGCTATGTATGGCTCGAGGCTACCGCAGACGACGGCTATGCAGTTACCTTCGAGGGCGACATCATGGCTGACACCACCCTGCTTGCAATCACCCAGGACGGCAACCAGTTCAAATCCTCTCCCTGGTTTGCACCCTGCACCTCCGGCACCACCGGTGACTACCTCAAGGGCTGCGTAGGCATCCTCGTCAACACCACCGCAGGCGCTCCCGAGGGCATCAGCAACGAGGCAAAGCCCGACAGCGAGGGCGCACTCGGCACTCCCGACAAGCAGGACAAGACCGACAAGGTCACCTTCGACGCATTCTCCTTCAAGGTAAACGGCAAGGAAGTTACCAACGACACCCTCAAGGACCTGAGCATCTACAAGGTCACCGTTTCCACCGAGAACAGCAAGGGCGAGGTTTCAGAAGCAACCTACACCGGCTATGTTCTGGCTGATGTTCTGAAGGCCTGCGGCATTGAGAATGCTGCCACCGTCAAGGCAGTTGCAAACGACGGCTATGCAAGCGAGCTGACCGCTGACCAGATTGCAAGCGAGTTCACCATCGTTGCAATCGAGAAGGACAAGGCACTCGGCGACGACGGCACCATCTGGGTTGCTCCCTGCACCGAGACCTCTTCCAAGAGCTACTGCAAGCTCGTTGTTGAAATCACCGCTGAGTAATTAAAATCCAAGCAATGCGCAGGCACCCCCTGCGCATTGCGCTTAGAAATACGGAGGTCTTGCAGATGAAAAAGACCGTTTCTCTCATCTTAGCCGCGCTTATGTGCCTGCTTCTTTTGGGCGCCTGCGCATCAAACGGCACGCAGTTATCTGCATTGCCCACACCCTCGGCTGACGAGGGCTCGATGTTTTCTGTTGACAGAAACATCAATATGACTACAATTGATAATTACTTAGGCCGCGACGATGTGGTCTACCGCGATGTCAGAATGCTTTTTGACCCCGCGGACTATGCCGCAATAGGCGGCGAGGCTGACCTTACGCACACCATCACGGGCTTCAAGGTCGTGCCCTTCCCCTACATCGCAACCCTGCAGTCCCTGCCCGTTGCAAACGCCTATGAGGGCGAAAAGCTCTTCGATGTGGAGTGGAACGAGGACGGCACGGTCAAATCCGCTGAGCCGAGATTTGAAGAGTCGATGATGATTGTTGAGGAGCTTTTCCCTAAGGACAAGGCAATCTTCCTCATGTGCGGCGGCGGCGGATACGCCAATATGATGAAGCAGCTTCTGCTTTATCTCGGCTGGGACGAAAACCTGCTGTACAACATCGGCGCAAACTGGGAGTACAAGGGCGAAAACGCGCTTGAGCTTATCGTCTATCCCGAGGCCGCCGACGGCAATAACATCTACGCAACCTGGCGCGCTGACTACGCCTATCTTGATTTTGACAGACTGAACAGAATCGGTGAGTAATATGCGAACACGCAGATTTCTGGCGGCATTTCTGCTGCTGACTGCATTGCTGCTTTGCGGCTGCGGCAATTCGCCCGCGGAAAACGCCGCAGTGCAGTACCCGACATTTGAATACAAGCACTATGCCTCGGGCGGCACCGAGGAGACCTACACCGCGGTGATTTTATTCGAGCAAAGCTGCTCAACCTTCACCTCGTATCAGGTCGCATTTTCCTCCTGCACCTGCCGCGACAGCATAGTGAATTACTACTCTGTCTGCTATGTTGAGCTTCTCAACACCAAGCCCACCGCCGACGAGGCAGCAATCCGCGCCATCACCTTCGGCAACAATCAGGGACTTTGGGGCGACAGCAACCCCAACTACTATATCTCCGAGTACACGCAGGAGTATATGGACGAAAACTTCGTGCAGTCGCTTGTAGGCGCAACGAAGGCGGACTTCGATAATTGGGGCGGCTACGGCAGTCAGATAGACCTTGTCGATGCCGATGCCGTAACGGGCGCAACGGTATCCTCAAGCAATATAACCTCAATGCTGCGCAGCCTGTTTGAGTACCACGCACAGCATCACTACTAACATAAAATGTAAGAATTCCGACAGTTTTAGCTGAACTGTGGGAATTCTTTTTTTATGCAGAAAATACTTTTTAATTTTTGAAATATTATGTATAATTGACTTATCACGGGCTTCGGCCACATAGGAGGAGGACTTATGAAGAAGACAGCAAAACGAATACTTTGCATACTACTGGCAGTGCTCACGCTTTCGGGCGGCTGCGCAGCCTTTGCCGCAAAGGCAAAGGATTACAGCGGCTACAAGGTCTATGTTTCGCTCGGCGACAGTATCGCCGCAGGCATCGGCGAAACGAACAGGAACAATAAGTTCCTCTGCCGCACACCGGGTGCATATCCCGACCTCATCGCAAACGCAATCGATGCCGAGTGCATTCCTCTTTGCTGCGCAGGCTCACGCACGGTTGAGCTTCGCGCCTGC
>JAZULF010000113.1:0-2633 GCA_045643645.1 Oscillospiraceae bacterium | reverse complement strand
CAGAATTACACATATTATACCTGTAAACCTGAGCATTGCAAAGGGGATTTTCGCAACGCTGAGCATCAGCGAGCCGTCCTCAAAGAAGCTCTGCGTCCATACATATTCCGACGGAAACGAGTGCCCTCTGTCTCCCTCAATGTAGCCTGAGTCGTTTTCAAATTTATAGCTTTCCCCGTTAATGAAAATCTCGCCGTTGACGCAGTGGCGCATACTAACAATGCTATGTCGGCATTCCATAAACGGCACGAGCTTAAAAGGACCCATAATATCATATTCAAGCGGCGTAAGCTCAGTGAATTTCAGTTCACCCGTTGCCGAAATTCCGTTGCCGTGCAGATTAATCTTCATCCCGTCCTTACCGAATGCATTACCCTCAAGGTTTTTCGTAAAATTCCACGCGCCGTTATCGGTTATAAGCTGAATTGACTGACTGTCGCCGTGAACGGCGGGTATGACGGCAAGCGTTTTTGTATCCGACTGGCACTTGAAATACCAGCCGTAGAAAGTTTTTCGCATTTATATGCTTCCTTTCTCCCATAATAGCTTTGAGGTGAAAACAATGAAATCAATATGGCAGGAAACACCGCTTCCGCAGTTTCCGCAGCTAAGCGGCGATTTGAAAACAGATGTTCTCATCATCGGCGGCGGCATTGCAGGTGTGCTTACCGCATATTTTTTGCAGCAAAACGGCGTTAAATACGCGCTCGTTGAAAAAGGCCGCATCTGCAGCGGCAGCACGCAGAACACCACTGCAAAAATAACTGTGCAGCACGGGCTGATATACAACAAAATTCTAAGAAGAAGCGGTGCTGAAGCCGCAAGAAAGTATCTCGAGGCAAATACAGCGGCGCTTAATAAGTATGCCGAGTTGTGCGAGGACATTGACTGCGATTTTGAGTTCAAGGACAACTATGTGTATTCCTCTAATCGCGCAAAGCTTGAGCGCGAAATGCTTGCGCTCAAAAAAATCGGCTGCCCTGCCGAGCTTTGCAGTGAAATCCCCATTCCCGTAAAAACAGCAGGAGCGGTTATGCTTCCGAATCAGGTGCAGTTCAATCCCTTGAAGTTCCTTGCAGGCATTTCCGATGGGCTTAACATCTTCGAAAACACCTTTGTGCGAGAGATGATTGGAAACGAAGCCATTACCGACACGGGCAAAATTCGCGCCGACAAGGTAATCTGCGCAACGCACTTTCCCTTCATTAACAAGCACGGAGCTTACTATCTCAAGCTTTATCAGCACCGCTCATATGTCATAGCGCTTGAAAATGCGCCCTTTGTTGACGGTATGTTTGTTGATGACAGCGATGCGGGTATGTCCTTTCGCAGCTACAAGGGTCTTCTGCTTTTGGGCGGCGGTGGCTCACGCACGGGCAAGAAAAACGGCAATTGGGAGTTTCTCCGCACCTTTGCCGCCGAGCATTACCCCGAGGCGCGTGAAAAATACCATTGGGCAGCGCAGGATTGTATGAGTCTTGACAGCATTCCATACATCGGGCAATACGCAAAAGCCACGCCTGATTTCTATGTTGAAACGGGCTTTAACAAATGGGGTATGACAAGTTCTATGCTGTCGGCAATGATGATTACCGATATGATAAAAGGCAGGCCGAATAAGTATGCGGATATTTTCGTCCCCTCACGCAGCATACTCAGACCGCAGCTTATTGCAAATGCCGCTGAGTCGATTGCAAACCTTTTAACTCCGTCAAGGCATGTGTGTCCGCACTTAGGCTGCGCGCTTAAATGGAACAATGCGGAGCATTCGTGGGACTGCCCCTGCCACGGCTCGCGTTTTTCAGCTAACGGCAGGCTGCTCGATAATCCGTCAAACGGGGATATATAAAAAGCTCTAAGGCAAAGCCTTAGAGCTTTTATGTATCTGGTACTGCAAAAATGCGCACAAGCGGTCCCTTGAGTCCACGCTGCTTGACCTGAGCATAGCAGTCGGCATCATTAAGAAATGCAAGCGCCTTACTGTCGGTATGTACAGTGGGTTTCCAGCCTGAGCCTGTGTTGAGATTTTGAATATCGATGCGGCATTTTGCGCCCGTAAAGTCTGTCCCTTCAAGTGTATATTCTGCGCAAAGGCGCTCTGTCTTAAAGCCGACTCTTTTTTGCACATCCTCAGCACCGGGTAGGATTCTGCCCACGAAATAATCGCTTTTTGCACTGCCTGCGAAGGATATGGTAAGGCAGCTTCGTATACCCTTAAGCGCAGGCACAATTTTTGTAAGCCTTACATCAACGGTCAGTATCTCCTTGCGCCCTGCAAGAAAGCTTTCCGCGCCGCTCACGGCTGGTTTGTCCTGAATCGGCTTGAAAATATGCTTTGCATCGGGTACTGTCAGCAAAGTGCAGTTTTCGTATAATTCCTTAGCTTTCTGCGAGTAGTATGGCATTACGATGCCGTCTTTTGTGCCGTGAGCAATGAAGACAGGTCCCTTGTATTTTGAAATTACCTCATATACATTCATATCCATAACCGACGCAGGATACTCGCCCGAGAATGTATACGGGCCGCATTTTATGGTTTCGGGAACGCAGGTTGGGTCAAAATGTGTATTGAAAATCATATTACCCGCCCTTGCGTCATCGGGTATGCACAGTGCGGGGTAAAACAGTATAAG
>JAZULF010000112.1:0-4923 GCA_045643645.1 Oscillospiraceae bacterium | reverse complement strand
GCAATGACTTCCCCGGCCACGATATTTATCAGCTTCCCCCACACCGCACAAACGGCATCGGCGTGCTGCCCAAATTCCAGCGCGCAATGAACATTAAGTAATATAAAAAATTAACCCCCGTCGGAAAACCGACGGGGGTTTTTGTTATCTTACAGTCTGTGGTCGCGCTTGAGATTATCGTAATGCTGCATCATCGGCTTTTCCATTGCCTTTACGGCCTTGGTGTCGAGATTGAACCAATAGATTGCAACGGTTGCGAGAAACAGAGAAAAGGCGCAGATTGCGGTATTCTTAATAATCTTCATTGTCAAACTCCTTTACCAGCTTTCGTCGTCGTCAAAATCAACGAGGGTGGGGTCAACGGGCTCTTCATTCATAACGGTCTGCATGAAGGTGTTGACATCTGCGCGCATATCGCGGCGGGTGATGGAGGTCGGGTCCATAAGGTCCTGACGGACGGTACACATACGGTAGCCGCGCTGCTTTGCACCCTCCTCGAAGATACCCTGAATTGCGCCGACGCCCTTGCAGGAAATCTGGTCGAACATGATAATCATATCGCAGTTGTACTCCTCGTACTTGCGCCACAGGTCATCGACCATAACCTCGTAGCCGCCCTTGGTATGAGCACGCATGGTTGCGGTCTGGAACATCTTTGCGATGCCGAAGAGCATTGCCTCGCGTGAGGAGGTGTCAATCTGCTCGGTGCCGTGGATATCAATCATTTCGCACACGCTGTCGATACCCCAGCACTCGAGAATCCAGTTGTTGAAGTTTGCATAGTTGTTGCAGGGAGTGTTCCAGAGAATTGCTCTGTGGCGGATTGTCTTGGGACACTTCTTCTCCGCAACCTGCTTTGCAAGAATTCTATTTACCTTGAGGTCGTTATCAAGCGCTGCCTGCACGCCGCAGACCGCCTGATGCTCGAAGATGCGGTACAGCCATGCGGTTGAGCCCGTGTGGGGCGGATACTGCGTGCGGTTGTAATCCCACTTTTCAAATTTTGCTCTGTTCTGAGCGTTCCACAGCTCGCAGGCGTCCTTGAGTGCGTCCCAGTCATACTTCTTGCCGGTGTGCTTTTCAAGGAACTCGATTGCGGACATAATTTCCTCAACGGCGTACTCCTGAACCTCATCGCGCAGCCATCTGAGAGGAACATTGAGCGGCTGCTCGGGCAGACCGTGTCTGCGGTACTGAATTGCGGTGGTCATGATACTGCCGTCGCAGGGCATATTGCAGGACAGCATGCAGCAGCCGATTTTGGGGAAGTCGTCCTCAATTGCAACGCCTGCCTCAAAGGAGGGCAGCGGACACACATCGGCGGGCAGACCGTAAAGCTCGGATTCGCCTATGTAATGCACGGGGCTGTGCTGATTGATGAGTGAGGGCAGATAAACGGGAACCATCTGATAGAGGATAACATCGTTCTCAGGCAGGCCACGGCACAGAAGCTGCGGAATGAGCTCGTCCATGCATATAATCTTCTTGCTGAGCTCCTCTGCCTTTTTGCTACCCGGATGCAGGTTGAGGTCGGCGCTGAGAATGGTGTCAAGCTGGCTGGTAACAACGCCTGCAAGGTAGTTGAGGTTGTTTCTTGCAGCGCGCAGACCTGCGCCCTTCTGACCCTCGCAGACGCGGTCAAAGAACGAGGGAACGGTGAGGTAGGTGAACATCCAGCGGTATCTGAAAATTGCCTTGACATTCTGAATGGGGTGGCCGACTGCCCATTTGATGAGCTTGCCCCAGAGTATGCACCACTGACCGTAGTCATAAGCGGTATCCACAAAGCCGCGCCACTCGCGGTGCTTCATAATTGCGGTTTTCTCCTGATAATTATCAGCCTTGCCTTTTCTCATTTGACCTCTCCTCCCTCTGTCTGAATTTTCTTAATCTCAAGACTCTCAACAAACGCCTGAACGCGCGTTGAAAGCTGACCTGAGCCGCGGACTACATATTCGCGGTCGATGCCGATTGTCGGCACGCCGTATTCCTCGCGCATAATCTGAGTGTTGAGCATACGCTCGTAGCCCCAGAAGTCGCAGAACTTCGCCTGCTCGTAGATGATGCCGTCGGCATTGTATTCCTCGACGAGCTTTTTGACATATTCTCTGCGCTCGACGGTTTTTTCAACCGACATAAAGCGCGGGCACTGATTGGACTCAAGATAGTATCTGCACACCTGAGTGAGTGCGTCCTCCTCATCGTTGAGCTCGATGCGCTGACGGCCGGGGTATGCGCCGAAGCAGTAGCGGTCGGCTGCAACATAGCAGCGGCAGTTTTCGAGAATTTCGGAGAATGCGTAGTCATCAAGCTCGCTGCCGATTACGACAACTCTTGCTCTCCAGCGGTTATCCGCGTCGGGCTTGCGCTTTTTAAGCTCAGCCAGAGTCTCGCGCAGGTACGGGAGAATGAGGTAGGTCGGGCAGGTGTAGCTTGCGATGGAGATGATATGGAACTCTCTCGGGGTGATAACGGGGTTATCTGCCTTTCTCAGCTCGGAAATTTGCTCAAAGATATCGCACAGCTCGTTGTGCTCTTTAACCGCCTTGCGGATTGCCGCATCGGAAACATCGATGCCGTAATCGCGGCTCAGCGGCTCGAGAAACTGAGAGTTAATCTGCTGGGTGTAAAGCTTTAAGCCGTGGGGTGAAATCTTCAGCGGTGCATCGATGATGCCGTAGCCGAATTTGGGGTTATCGATGAGCTTCAGCTCGTGGAAGTTCTCAACAACACGCACCATCTGCTGACAGGTGTCGGAGGAGGCGTAGAAGTCGAGGAAGTTGTAACCGCCCTCGAAGGCTCTTTCGAACAGTGCGCGGGAGTAGCCGCAGATAAAGCTGGTCATGTAGTACTGGCTGATATCCAGCGAGCCGGTATTGGGAGCGCTCAGGCGGACGCTGAATGCGTTGCCGCAGTTGAGCAGTACCTCGGGAACATAGTAGCAGGTGTAGCCCACTGCGACCTTGCCCTCGGACTTTGCCTGCTGAACAAGCTTGTTATTTGCCTGCTCAAGCATCTCTTCGAAAAATCTGATGTGTTTTAGGTCTTTCATTTTATCCCCCTGACAGTTTGTTTTTCCGTTAATATGCTGACAATATAATAGCACAGCTTGATTGCCAAAACAATCACTTATCTGCTGATTTTCTTAATTTTCCTGCCTCGCGGAATGCCCTCCAGCCGCCTTTTTCGCGGTTTATCACCTTCAGCAGCGCGTACACCTGCTCATCGTTGAAAACATCGGACATTCTCGCGATATTCCGATAGGGCACATCCATGACATACATGAGGCTGTTTGCAACCTCTTTTTTGCCGATAAGCAGCAGCGCCTGCCGCGCAAAATACACCGATTTGTATATCGTTCTGCCAAGACCGCGCTTGAGATATTCGCCCTGACTTACGGTGTCGTTAAAGCCGAAGGGCGCGCTTCTGTCCCAATTATGCGGCGGAATTTCCCTGCCTAAAAGGGCTGCGAAGCATTCGTCGGGCACATTCTTTACATCGGCTGAGTAGTAGGGCGCAAAGACCTTGTCGGCATACGGATTTTCGCACACGCCGTACTTCGTAACGCTGCCCTGCAGGCGGATATCCTCGCTCGAGGCACCAATCAGAACATCATACTCGCCGCCCTCTATTACCCATGCGTTTTCCTTAACGCTCCATATGGCAAAGCTGCGGTCTGTAAGCTTTATCTCGGCGCGCTTTTTCACGCCTGCCTCAAGCTCAATTCTTACAAAGCCCTTTAACTCGCGCGCAGGTCGGAAGGCGCCGCTTGTGCGCGGTGCGATGTAAAGCTGTACTACCTCCGCGCCCGACACATTTCCCGTATTCTCGATATCAAACGACACCGTGTTGCCGTCAATTTCAAGGCTTGAGTAGGCAAAGCGAGTGTAGCTCAGGCCGTAGCCGAAGGGGTACTGCACGGGCGCATTTGCCGTTGCAAAATAGCGGTAGCCGACATACAGACCCTCGCGGTATTCGCTCGTTGCCTCCCTGCCAGGATAGTAGGGCGCGGAGGGGATATCCTCATAGCGCAGGGGTATCGTTTCCGAAAGCTTGCCGCAGAAATTCTTCTTGCCCGTTATAAGCTGCGCCATTGCAAGCGCACCCGCCTGACCGCCGAGGAAACCGTGTACAAGCGCCCTCGTCTTATCCTCCCACGGCATTTCAAGCGCGCCGCCGCACGAGAGAATGACAACAATGTTCGGATTAACGGTACTCAGCGCATTGAGAAGCTCGAGCTGATTTTCGGGCAGGCGCATATCGCTGCGGTCAATGCCCTCAGCCTCGCCGCCCTCGTCAAGACCGAGGAACAGAAGAACGGTTTCGGCGTGCATTGCAAGCTCGCAGGCACGGGCAACAAGCCTTGTGCTTTTGCCGCCGCCGCGCCTGAAGCCTTTTTCAAAGCCGACAATGTTAACGCCCTCATTTTTAAGCGCATCGAGCGCATTTTCAACCTTTGTTGAGTTTACCTGCGAGCTGCCTGCGCCCTGATAGCGCGGAGCTTTCGCAAAGTCACCGATGACGGCAACCGCCTTGCTTTTCAGCGGCAGGATTCCGTCGTTTTTAAGCAGCACCGCGGTCTGCGCCGCAATCTCGGCAGCAAGCGCGTGGTTTTCGTCCTTGTTGCAGTATTTGTTGCGCGTTGCCGCCTGCGTTGAGAAAACCATATCGAGTATCGCATCAATTCGCTCGTCCAACAGCGCCTCGGAAAGTGTGCCGTTTTTGACCGCCTCGACCACCTGCCTGTCGGTGTCGCCGTGTGAGTACGGCATCTCGAGGTTATCACCTGCAATCAGTCCTGCGACGCGGTCATTGTTGCCGCCCCAATCGGTGACTACCATTCCCTTGTAGCCCCATTCGCCGTAGAGAATGTCGCTCAGAAGGTGCGTATTTTCGTTTGTGTACTCGCCGTTCAAGCGGTTG
>JAZULF010000111.1:0-3637 GCA_045643645.1 Oscillospiraceae bacterium | reverse complement strand
CGTTCTGAACCTTGATTTTTGAAGCGGCGCACTTATTGTCAATGGTGTTGTACTTGCAGTTGGTTACATCGCAGCCGACACCGGTGATTTCGCTTTCACTAAGCTTCTTGTTATTCATTCTATTTACCTCCAGAGATTATTGCACTTGGCAAGCATAGTTTTTGCCGAAACTCTGGATTTATACGGAGGACCTATGTCTTTATACGCAATAGGTGATTTGCATCTGTCGCTCGGCAGCGAAAAGCCGATGGATGTTTTCGGCGGCAGATGGGAAAATTACACTAAGAAAATTGAAGAGGGTTTTTCGTCGCTGAACGATGATGATTGGACCGTAATATGCGGTGATATCACATGGGGTATGACAATGGACGAGGCACTGGAGGATTTTCTGTTTATTGACAGACTTCCCGGCAAGAAGATAATTCTCAAGGGCAACCACGATTATTGGTGGACAACCGCAACAAAGGCGAAAAAATTTTTTGAAGAACACGGCATAACAACGATTGATATTCTCCACAATAACAGCTTTAAGTACGGGGATATTTACATCTGTGGAACACGCGGCTGGCTTTTTGAGGAGAATAACAACGACGAGCATGACAAAAAGGTTATGAACAGGGAAGTGATGCGCCTTGAAGCATCGCTTAAATCAGCAGGCGAGGGTACAAAATTTGCCTTCCTGCACTACCCACCGAAGTTTCTGAACCACGAGTGCCCCGAGATACTCGAGCTGCTCAAAAAGTACGATGTAAGGCAGTGCTGCTACGGTCATATTCACGGCGCAGGCTGCGCATTGGCATTCAACGGAATGCTCGGAAACACGAACTTTAGTCTTGTTTCCGCCGATAATATTCAATTCAAGCCCAAAAAGCTTGTTTGATATACACTTATTAAATAAAAAACATTGCTTTTAGTGGGATAATCTGCTATTATGCATAAGTGTTTGTAAGAACATTTTTAGGAGGAAGACATAAATGTTAGTTAAGAATGTAGAAAAGAAAGAAAACAACAGCGCAACCTTCCAGGTAGAAGTTGAGCCCGCTGAGTTTGATGTTGCTGTCGGTAAGGCATACAACAAGGCAAAGGGCGACATCAGCATTCCCGGCTTCCGCAAGGGCAAAGCTCCCCGCAGCGTAGTTGAGGGTATGTACGGCGAAGACGCTTTCTATCAGGATGCACTTGATATACTCGCTCCCGATGCATTTGAGTTCGGTCTCAACGAAAGCGCACTCAAGATGATCGGCCGTCCCAACATCGTTGATGTTGAAGTTAGCGAAGAAAAGGCTGTTACCTACACCTTCGCAGTTGACCTTTACCCCGTAGTAACCCTCGGCCAGTACAAGGGTCTGAGTGCAGAGAAGGACACTGCAGTTGTTACCGACGAGATGGTCGAAATCGAAATCGAGGCAGAGCGCAAGCGCAACGCACGCTTTGTTGATGTTGATGACCGTGCAGCACAGATGGGCGATACCGCAAACATCGACTTTGACGGTTACCTCGACGGTGAGCGCTTTGACGGCGGCTTCGCAGAGGGCTTCAGACTCGAGCTTGGCTCCGGTACCTTCGTACCCGGCTTCGAGGACCAGGTTGTCGGCATGAACATCGGCGACATCAAGGATATCAACATCACCTTCCCTGAGGATTACGCAGAAGGCCTCGCAGGCAAGGATGTTGTATTCAAGGTTAAGCTGAACGGTCTGTTCTTCTCCGAGCTTCCCGAGCTTGATGACGAGTTCATTCAGGATATCTCCGAGTTCGAGACCGTTGAAGAGTTCAAGGCTGACCTCCGCAAGGATATGGACAAGAGAGTTGCAGAGAATGTTGAGAACAAGTTCCGTTCCGACATCTTCGACCAGGCATGCGCAAATATGACCGTTGAGGTTCCCGAGGTTCTCATCAGCGCAAAGATGGACGAGCTGCTCCACAACTACGCAGCAAACTTCGGCGTAACCGATCCTAAGGTCACCACCGAGGAAATCGTACAGATGATGGGTCTTGACCAGGATTCCCTGAATACCACCGTTCGCCCCGTTGCAGAGGCACAGGTAAAGCAGGAGCTCCTCATCGAGGCAGTTATCGAGGCAGAGGGCATTGAGTGCACCGACGAGCAGTTCGACGAGTACCTCAAGACCACCGCTGAGTCCATCCAGACCACTCCCGAGTCCATCGTTGAGTACTTCGGCGAGCAGTTCATCAAGAACGAGTACAAGAGAGAGCAGGCTTCCAAGATTATCATGGATTCTGCAATCGTAAAGTAAAGTCCTAAGATTTAACTGCTGAATAATATAAAGATTATTCGGATATGATCTCCTGGATAGGCTAAATAATGAAAGGAGACTATTATGAGTTTAGTACCTTATGTCGTTGAGCAGACAAGCCGCGGCGAGCGTTCCTATGACATTTTTTCAAGGCTTCTCAATGACCGCATCATTATGCTGTCTGAGGAAGTAAACGACGCTACGGCAAGCCTTATTGTTGCACAGCTTCTTTATCTTGAAGCACAGGACCCCGATAAGGACATACAGTTCTATATCAACAGCCCCGGCGGCAGTGTAACCGCAGGCATGGCAATTTACGATACAATGCAGTACATCAAGCCCGATGTATCAACAATTTGTATCGGTATGGCAGCATCAATGGGCGCATTTCTGCTTTCCTCCGGCGCAAAGGGCAAGCGTCTTGCACTTCCCAACGCTGAGATTATGATTCACCAGCCCTCCGGCGGCAGCCAGGGTCAGTGCACCGATATTCAGATTCAGGCTGAGCAGATTCTTAAGATTAAGCGCAACTTGAACCGCATTCTTGCTGAGAATACGGGCAAGGCAATCGAAACAATTGAGCACGACTGCGAGCGCGACCACTTTATGTCTGCACAGGAAGCTTTGGAATACGGTATTATCGACAAGGTAATCACCAAACGATAACAAGCTGATGGGGGAACTGAATGTTCCCCCATATTTATACAGCAGAGTTTGAGGTAAAACTATGGCAAGAACTGACGAAAGAAAGAGCATAAGATGCTCCTTCTGCGGAAAAACTCAGAATCAGGCAGGCAGACTCATTGCCGGCAACGGCGCATACATCTGCGATGAGTGCATACAGCTTTGTATGAGCATTATTGCGGACGATGCCGAAGCTCCCGTAAAGGATGTTAACGGCGAGCAGCTGCACTTTGAAAGTCTTCCCAAGCCTGCTGACATAAAGGCAAATCTCGACGAATACATTGTCGGACAGGACAGGGCAAAGGTAGTCCTTTCTGTTGCTGTCTACAATCACTATAAGCGTATTCTGTACGCAGGTGACAATGATGTTGAGCTTCAGAAGAGCAACATTCTGCTCATCGGTCCCACCGGCAGCGGCAAAACCCTTTTTGCCCAGTCGCTGGCCAAGATGCTCAATGTACCCTTTGCAATAGCCGATGCAACAACTCTTACCGAGGCAGGCTATGTCGGCGAAGATGTTGAAAACATTCTTCTCCGTCTTCTGCAGGCAGCGGATTTTGATGTTGAGCGCGCTGAAAAGGGCATCATCTACATCGACGAGATTGATAAGATTGCACGCAAGAGCGAGAACACCTCCATCACCCGTGATGTTTCGGGCGAGGGTGTTCAGCAGGCACTGCTCAAGCTGCTCGAGG
>JAZULF010000110.1:0-7631 GCA_045643645.1 Oscillospiraceae bacterium | reverse complement strand
GATTCCTCCTTGCGGCTGCGGTAGCGGGAAATACCTGCCGCCTCTTCAAATACCTCGCGGCGGTCCGAGTTCTTTGTGGATACAATCTCAGCGATTCTGCCCTGACCGATGATGGAATAACCGTCACGGCCGAGGCCTGTGTCCATAAGCAGGCTGTTGATATCCTTAAGGCGCACTGCCTCGCGGTTTATGTAATATTCGCTTTCACCGCTGCGGTAGTAGCGGCGAGTGAGCATAAGCTCGGTATTATCGCAATCGAAGATATGCTCGGAATTGTCGATTATAAGTGAAACCTGAGCAAAGCCTAATGCGCCCCTCTTCTCCGTGCCGCCGAAGATGACATCTTCCATCTTGCCGCCGCGCAGAGTTTTGGAACGCTGCTCACCCATAACCCACAGTATTGCATCGGAAATGTTCGATTTGCCCGAACCGTTAGGTCCTACAATTGCGGTTATGTCCTTTTCAAATTTTATAAGAGTCTTATCAGGGAATGACTTGAAGCCCTGAATTTCCAAAGCTTTTAAGTACAAATGCTTTACCTCATATTCAAATCTGCACAATAATGCACACTATATAATATAACATATCTCCGCCTTAATCAAGGCTGAGTATTGTAATTTCGCCGTTTTTTACATCCGATGCACGCACTTTCAACGACTTAAGGCCGTAACGCTGAGTAAGCTCGTTGATATTGCAGCGGTGCTGACCCGTCATTTTTGACACATCGGACTTGTTTACACCGAGCACAACGCTTGCGTTCGGCTTTACCTCGCGCAGCAACTCGATTGCTCTGTTGAGCATTATGCGCGAGCGCACAAGCTCGCCGAGTGCGGGATGATAAGCACCGCCCGCGGCATCTCCGCCCGACAAATCCTCGGTAGGATTAAGTCCCATACGGATTATGGGAATGCCCGCCGCATCAAAAAGCTCGGTAATCTTCGCGCATACTCTGACTGCATCCTCAACCGTATGCTCGGGGTACTCCCCTGACTGCCACATATCGTACAAGGCAGTATCGCGCACGATTACCGTTGGGTAAATCCTGACTCCGTCGGGCTTGAGCGCAATTATACGCTCTGCCGTTTCAACGCAGCTTTCGTCGGTATCTCCGGGAAGTCCCGTCATCATCTGCAATATAAGCTCAAAGCCTGCTGCCTTTATAAGCCCTGAGGCATCCTCAACCTCTTTTGCGGTATGGCCTCTGCCCGACAGATACAACACCTTGTCACACAGTGATTGCGCGCCGAGCTCAACCGTTGATACACCGTGCTTTTTCAGTCTTGCAAGCACCTCGTCATCTATTGCATCGGGGCGTGTGGAAAGGCGTATGGAGTCAATCGTACCGTCGTTCAGATAAGGCTGCGCAGCCTGCAAAAGCGCAAGCTGCTCGGCAACGGGTATTGCCGTGAAGCTGCCTCCATAAAACGCCAATTGCCGCTTTGACTCAAAAGGAGTCAAGGCGGCTGCATTCTCTATTGCGTTTTTGACGGTTTCTGCCGTTGCAGGCCGTGTATGTCCCGAGATGCGTCTCTGATTGCAGAAAACGCAGTCATTCGGGCAGCCTAAATGCGGCACGAAAACGGGTATTATACTGTTTCTTGCTGTCATTTATTAAGCATCTTCAGTGCCTTGCAGGCTGCTGCCTGCTCAGCCTCTTTCTTTGTGCGGCCTTCGCCCTCACCGATTACCTCACCGTTGAGGCACACCTTTGCCGCAAACATCTTTGCGTGGTCAGGGCCCGATTCGCCTGCGGGTACATAGCTGAGTACCTGCCCGCTCTTTTGCTGAACAAGCTCCTGCAGCTCGGTTTTATAGTCGGCTGCGTGATGTGCTTCAATGCTCTCGGGACTTAAAATCACCCGCTCGATAAAGCGTGCGGGGGCTTCGATTCCGCCGTCGAGGTACATTGCGGCAATAACCGCTTCTACCGCATCGGCAAGTATTGATGCGCGGCTTCTGCCGCCGTTTTTCTCCTCGCCGTGACCCATACGCAGATATTTGCCGAGGTCGAGGTCGAGTGCAACACCGTGCAGACTCTGCTCGCATACAAGCTCCGCGCGCAGTCTTGTCATCTTGCCCTCGGGCAATGACGGCTCCATTGCATACAGATGTCTTGCCGTTACAAATCCAAGCACAGAGTCGCCGAGAAACTCAAGGCGCTCATTGCTTGAGCAGCCCTCTGCCCTGTTCTCATTTGCATATGAGCTGTGGGTGAGTGCATTTTTCAGCAAATCAGCATTCTTAAAGCTGTATTCTAATTTATTCTCAAGCTCTTTCACTTAACTTACGCTTCCTCGGAAATACGCATATAGTCTATGTTTTCTACGATATCGTTTATCATACCGGATTCGGCAAATGCCTTTGCCTGACGGATTGCGGCAAAGAATGCCTCATCCTCGGACGAGCCGTGTGCCTTAATAACGGGCTTGGAGATGCCGAGCAGTGCAGTACCGCCGACCTCGTTGGGGTCGAGCTTTTTCTTGATGCCCTTGACATCCTTTTTGACAACTGCGGCAGCAAGCTTATTCTTGGTGCTCATTGTGAACACGCCCTTCAGCTCGCCGAACAGCCACTTAGCAACACCCTCCGCGGTCTTGAGCGCAATATTGCCCGAGAAGCCGTCGGATACAACAACATCAACGCCGCCGAGGAACATGGTGCTTGCCTCGACATTGCCGACAAAGTTGATTCTGCCCTGCTCGTGTGCTGCCTGCAAAAGCTTGTAGGTGTTATGCTGCAGCGCGCCGCCCTTGGTTTCCTCAACACCGATGTTGAGAAGTCCTACACGGGGATTTTCAATGTCCATAAGGCGCTTTGCGTAGAAGCTGCCCATATATGCAAACTGCAAAAGGTATTCGGGAGTGCACTCGGCATTTGCGCCGCAGTCAATAAGCATAAGGCCGTTTTCGCCACTGGGCATTACGGGTGCCATTGCTGCGCGGCGTACACCGCGGATGCGCTTTACTGTGAGTGTTGCGCCGGTGAGGAGTGCGCCGGTTGAGCCTGCGGATACAACTGCATCGCCATAACCATCGCGGAGCATATTGAGTGCAACTGCCATGGAAGAATTCTTCTTGCGGCGTACTGCCGTGCTCGGGTCATCGTGCATGGTGATGACCTCGGTTGCATCAACTATGCTTATTCCCTTGCGGTCTACACCCTGAAGGCACTTTTCAATATCCTCAGTGCGGCCTACCAAAACAAGCTCAACACCAAGTCTGTCCCTTGCAAAAACCGAACCTCTGACGATTGCCTCGGGTGCGTTATCGCCGCCCATTGCATCAACTATTATTTTCACAGCCGAAGACCTCCTTGTTCATAAGTGTATCTATAATCGCAAGCGACCTTGCGGATATCTCTGCGTTTTTGTTTCTCTTGCCCTTGACTCTGTAGCCGAGGGGGGTGATTATGCCGAAGTTTATGTTCATCGGCTGAAAATCACCTACGCTGCCGCCTGAAATGTACAGACCGAGTGCGCCGATTGCGGTTTCCTGCGGAAAATCAACAGGCTCCATGCCGAGAAGTCTTGCTGCGGTTTCAATGCCGACAAGCATTCCCGAGGCTGCGGACTCAATATAGCCCTCAACGCCGGTCATCTGACCTGCAAAGCTGATGCGTGGCTCGGATTTAAGTCTGTAATAGCGGTCAAGTAGCAGCGGGCTGTTCAGATAAGTATTGCGGTGCATTACGCCGAAGCGGACAAACTCCGCATTCTTCAGCGCAGGTATCATGGAGAACACGCGCTTCTGCTCGCCCCATGTGAGATGAGTCTGGAAGCCGACGAGATTGTAAATTGTTCCGTCGGCATTATCGCGTCTTAGCTGAACAACGGCATAGTTTTCTTTATTTGTTCTCGGGTCACGAAGTCCGACGGCCTTCAGCGGTCCGGAGCGCAGGGTGTCCTCCCCTCGCCGCGCCATAACCTCAACGGGCATACAGCCCTCGAATACGCCTCCGTCATCAAAGCCGTGAACCTCGGCCTCCTTTGCGGATACAAGCTCTTTTACAAAGGCCTTGTACTCCTGCTCGTCCATCGGGCAGTTTACATAATCTGCCGTGCCCTTATCGTAACGGGAGGCAAAGAATGCGCTGTCCATATCAACGCTTTCAAGTGTGACTATGGGTGCTACCGCATCGTAAAAGTGCAGTCCCTCGCTGTTGCAAAGCTGCTCGAGCTTGCCTGCAAGCGCGTCGCTTGTAAGGGGACCCGTTGCCACAATAAGCTCGCCCTCGGGAAACTCTGTTGCCTCCTCGGATACAAGCTCGATATTGGAGCAGGACTTGATTTTATCGGTAATGTACTTGGAAAAGCCCTCACGGTCAACGGCTAAGGCACCGCCTGCGGCAACCTTGTTTGCGTCTGCGCTCTCCATAATCAGCGAGCCCATTTTGCGCATCTCCGCCTTGAGCAGACCTACCGCGTTTGTAAGCTCATCGCTGCGGAGCGAATTTGAGCAGACAAGCTCGGCAAAATATTCCGATGTGTGCGCAGGGGTCATCTTATGAGGCTTCATCTCATAGAGCTTTACCTCAATGCCGCGCTTTGCAAGCTGCCATGCACATTCGCAGCCTGCAAGTCCCGCGCCGAGTACCGTGACTTTTTCCATATGCTTTATTCCTTGGTTTTCTTAGTGGTCTTTTTCTTTGTTTCTGTCTTCTTATCGGCAGCCTTGGTGCTTGCCTTCTTCTTGTAGCCGCGCTTTTCCTCGGGTACGAACTCAGAGCATTCCTCGTTTATGCAGAAGCCCTTCTTCTGTCCCTTGCCGCTGGGCTTGAACATTGTTTTGCCGCAGCTCGGGCAGAAGTCCTTGGTGGGTACATACCATGTCATAAAGCCGCAATCAACACCGCGCTCGCATGCATAGAAGGTGTAACCCTTCTTGGAGGTGCGCTTGAGAATTCTGCTGCCGCACTTGGGGCACTTGCCGGGCATTTCAATTACAAGAGGCTTTGTGAAGCTGCACTCGGGGTATGCGGGGCATGCGAGGAATCTGCCGAACTTGCCGGACTTGACTACCATCTGCTTGCCGCAGACATCGCAGTGCTCATCGCTCAGCTCATCGGGAACCTTGATTCTTACGCCCTCAAGTGCTTTTTCCGCATCTTCAAGCTCTACGCTGAAGCCGTCATAGAACTCGTGCAGAAGCTCCTTCCACTTGCGGTCGCCTGACTCGACATTGTCAAGTCCCTCTTCCATATGGTTGGTGAACTTGAGGTCGACGATATCGGGGAAGCGCTCCATCATAAGCTCAGTTACAACTGTGCCGAGATTTGTGGGCTTGAGGTACTTTCCGTCCTTCACGACATACTCGTGCGAGGTGATTGTGGAAATTGTGGGTGCATAGGTAGAAGGTCTGCCGATGCCCTTTTCCTCCATTGCGCGAATGAGTGTTGCCTCTGTGTAGCGTGCGGGCGGCTGGGTGAACTGCTGCTCGGGGAGCATCTTTTCAAGATAAACCTGCTCGCCCTCACTGAGGTTAGGCAGCTTCTTGCGCAGCTCATCGGATTCCTCGTCCTTGCTCTCCTCGTAAACTGCGGTATAGCCAGCAAACTTAAGCTCGGAGTAGTTTGCACGGAAAACATAGCTGTTGGAGTCAACATCGACTACGACATTGTCATACACAGAGTTTGCCATCTGGCTTGCGGTGAAGCGACCCCAGATGAGGCGGTAGAGTCTGTACTGCTCGGCAGTGAGGTCCTTGCGGACCTTCTCGGGAGTCAGCTCAACATTGGTCGGGCGGATTGCTTCGTGTGCATCCTGTGCGCCGGACTTTGTCTTATATACGCGGAATGAGCCGTGGTAGTACTCTTTTCCGTAGTGCTCGATTATGAAGTTCTTTGCTGCCATGAGTGCAACATCAGAAAGGCGCAGAGAGTCGGTTCTCATATAGGTGATAAGACCGACGGTGCCCTGACCTTCAATGTCAACGCCTTCGTAAAGCTGCTGTGCAATGGACATGGTGCGTCTGGGTGTCATACCGAGGCGGCGTGATGCCTCCTGCTGCAGAGTGGAGGTGATGAACGGAGGTGACGGGCTGCGGTGCTTTTCGCCGCGCTTGACATTTTTGACCTTGAAGGGTGCGTCCTGGGTTGCGGCTATTACATCGTTTACCTCCGCCTCGGAATGAAGCTCAATTTTCTTATCGTCTTTTCCGTAGAAGCGTGCGGTGAAGTCAGCATCGGAGCTTTCGCAGTTGAGCACTGCGTCAAGCAGCCAGTACTCCTCGCGGACAAAGCTGTCAATTTCCTTTTCGCGGTCAACAACCATTCTTGTTGCAACCGACTGAACACGGCCTGCGGAAAGACCGCGCTTAATCTTTTTCCAGAGCAGCGGAGAAAGCTTGTAGCCAACAAGGCGGTCAAGCAGTCTTCTTGCCTGCTGTGCGTCAACGAGGTCCTGGTCTATATCGCGCGGATTTTCAATACTGTCGCGAACGACCTTCTTTGTAATCTCGTTGAAGGTTACTCTTCTTGCCTTTTCATCACTAAGGCTCAGAAGCTCCTTCAGATGCCATGAAATTGCCTCACCCTCGCGGTCCGGGTCGGTTGCGAGGTAGACGGTTTTTGCGCTCTTGCTCAGCTTCTTGAGATTATCGATTACTTCCTTGTGGTCCTTTACGGGAATGTACTTAGGCTCAAAATCGTTCTCTATATCTATACCGATTGTGCTCTTTGGAAGGTCGCGCAAATGTCCCATAGATGCAACAACCTTGTAGTCTGCACCGAGATACTTCTCGATGGTCTTTGCTTTTGCGGGAGATTCAACAATTACCAGATTCTTTTTTGCACCAGGCATTAAGATGTCCTCACTTCGTTGTTATATTTAATGTAAAACGCTTGCCCGATTCCTGACTTACATATCCCTTGAGCTGCAAAATCGTAAGGTCTGCAAGCACCCTTGCGGGTGAAAAACCGGTGCTTTCAATAATGTCGTCGACATGCATTGAGCTGCTGTTCATCACGGATATGATGCTGATTTGGGATTGGCTGAGGTTTTCCAGCTGTTTCTTCAAGTCAATATATTCCGTGCTTTCGGGCTTGTCAATGACTTTTTTTGTTCTTTTTTGTATTGTCGGGGATTTTTTATCCTCGGATTTTTCGGTTTTATGCCAGCCTGACGGCATCTGCGCATCAACTTTTCTGAGCTTATCGGGGAAGCGCAATTCAAATTCGCTCAGCACATCCCAACCGTTTGTTACCGCCTTTGCGCCATCCTTGAGCATTGCGTTGCTGCCCGCGCAGTTGATGTTATCTGCATTACCCGGCACGGCGAAAATCTCCTTGCCCTGCTCCGTTGCCTCGTCAACGAAAAGTCTTGTACCGCTTTGCATCGGTGCTTCGACAACCGTTACTCCGACGGAAAGACCTGCGGCAATTCTGTTTCTTGCACGGAAGAATGACCTGTACGGCTCGGTACCCGGAGGATATTCGCTTACGAGCGCACCTCGCACAGCAAGCTCGTCGTAAAGTCTTCCGCGGCATTGCTCATGCGGTACACCGAGAACACCTATGCAGCGTCCGTCTGCAAGCAGCGCACCCTCCGCAGCAGCTGCGTCAACACCTGCCGTGAGTCCCGAAACTACAACGCCGCCGCAGCTTGCTATCTCAAAGCCGAGCTTTCTGCCCATTTT
>JAZULF010000109.1:0-6120 GCA_045643645.1 Oscillospiraceae bacterium | reverse complement strand
GGAGCAACCTTCTTTGCCTGGTCGAACAAATCGCGGACGCGGCTTGCGCCGACGCCGACATAAAGCTCAACAAAGTCAGAGCCGGAGATGGACAGGAACTGAACGCCTGCCTCACCTGCAACTGCCTTTGCAAGCAGGGTTTTACCGGTTCCCGGAGGTCCTACAAGCAGGACACCCTTGGGGATGCGTGCGCCCATTTCGGTGAAGGAACGGGGATTTTTGAGGAATTCAACCAGCTCCTGAAGCTCTGCCTTTTCCTCATCAGCACCTGCAACATCTGCGAAGGTCTTTTTGTTTTTCTCCTCAGAGCCGAGGCGTGTTCTGGCCTTACCGAACTTTGCAGCGCCGCCTGCGCCGCCCATTCCGTTGGCCTTGTTCATCATCACAATCCAGAAGACCATAAATCCGATGAACAGAACATAGGGGATAAGCTGCAGCCACCAGGATGACTGAACGGGCTCTATCTGATAATCCTTGATGATGCCGTCAGTGTGCTGCTGCTCAATGAGCTCACCGAGGTCCTGATAGAACAGTGAGAAGCTGTAAACATCATAGACGACCTCCTTGGTGCCATCCTCAGCAGAGCTGTCGCGGACATCCATGGTAAGTCTGTTTTTGGTACCGTCATAGACGAAGGATTCAACCTTCTCGTTTATAAACAGGTCTTTTACCTCAGAATAGCTGAGCTGGTCGGGCTGGTCACCGCTGAGTACAGTGTACATCACGCAGGCGAGCAGTACTAAAATCAGCAGGTAAAAGCCAATGTCTCTCGTTCGGTTTCTTTTAGGATTCAAACTATCACTTCCTCTTAGTCCATATAGATTTCGGGCTTGAGAACGCCGATGAAGGGCAGGTTGCGGTAAGCTTCGTTGTAGTCAAGTCCGTAGCCGACTACAAACGCATCGGGAACCTCGAAGCATGAATATTTTGCGTATACGGGAGCCTTGCGGCGGGACGGCTTATCCATCAGTGTTGCAATGGTAAGCGATGCGGGGTTGCGGGTTGAAAGATAGGACTGCAGGTAATTGAGGGTAATGCCCGAGTCGAGAATGTCCTCAACCATGATGATGTGTCTGCCCTCGATATTCTGACCGAGGTCCTTCTGAATTTCAACCGCGCCGGTGGTTGAAGTACCCTTGTACGAGGACACTGCCATGAAGTCAACCGAGCAAGGAATGGTTACATAGCGCATAAGGTCTGCCATGAACACGAAGCAGCCCTTCAGCACGCCGACAAACAGAGGATTCTTGCCTTCAAAATCCTTGGAAATCTGAGCGCCGAGTGCCGCTACCTTTTCTCTTATCTCGTCTTCGGTAAAAAATATTCTTTCGATATCGTTTTTCATTTGTTAATTGTCTCCCGTACAATTGGTTTTATTTATTGTTATGCTAAGTACAGCATCGCCTTTCTTTGCCTCGCACCGCTCCGCGATGCCAAAACCGTAGACGGCGATTATTCCCTTTTCATCGCGCAGAACAGGTGTCAGATTCCGCTCTGTCTGCGGCATTTTTGCCTCCGAGAACAAATCCTTAAGGCTCTTTGTGCAGCCTCTGCCGCTGAGTCTTATTTTGTCCCCGTCTCTGCGTGATGTAAGGGATATCGTACCACAAATACTTTCATAATTAAAGCAAAAAGTATTAAATGATTTGAAAACTTCTCCGCTTGAAGCGGACTTTTCCGTGTTGATTGTAAACCCGTACTCGGGAAGCTCTGTATGCGTTCCCTCTTTGAGCTTTGTTTCGGGAAGCTTATCCTTTTTCTGCCCGAAATACAGCCTGCCGCAATCGTGCGTTACACGCATTCCGTGTATATCCGTATGGGCAAGCCCATTGAGGTCAAGAAGCGCTAACACCGCCTCCGTCTGCTGAGCGGTTAGACCTCTGCCGCAGACAAGCCGAAGCACTCTTGACGCTACCGCCGTCGGCAGTGCTTTAAGCTCCGCCGCAGGAAGCGAGTTGTTTTGAAAATGCTCTGACACAAAGTTCTGCGCAAGCTCGCCGAGGTATTCCTCGTCGGCTCTTAAAAGCTCTGCCGTGCGCGATACAGCCGCTGAGAATGACGGGTTTATCTCACGCAAAACGGGCATCACCTTATGCCGCAGAACATTTCTCGTATAGTCATCGTGCGCGTTGCTGCTATCCTCAATGTGAGGCACTTTATGCTCCTCAAGGTAAGCTTCAATCTCCGCTCGCGAGGTGTCAAGAAGCGGTCTTATGAGCTTATCTCTTACGGGCGGTATTGCGCATAATCCCTTTGCTCCGCTTCCGCGGACAAGGTTTAGCAGCATCGTTTCGGCATTGTCATCACTGTTGTGCGCCGTCGCAATTGCGGTGCAGCCGAGTTTTTCGGCGGCTTCAAACAGAAATGCATAGCGCTTTTCGCGCGCCGCCTCTTCAATGCCGAGCGCATTTTCCCCGGCAAATGCCTTTACATCGGCTGAGCCGGCTACGCACTCAATGCCGTTTTCCGCACACCATTGCTCAACAAAATGCTGGTCGCGGTCTGCCTCGTCACCGCGCAGGCGGTGGTTAAAGTGCGCAGCCGCAACGCTTATGCCGAGCTTTTCGGCGTTGCTGCTCAGATAGTGCAGCAGGCACATTGAGTCCGCGCCGCCCGACACCGCACAAAGCACCTTAGCGCCGCGCGGCAGCATATTATGCTTTTGCGCAAGGTCAATAATCATCTTCATTGAGGTTTCCCTCGTAGGAAGCGAAGGTGGTGTATTCTGCAAGCCAGGAGAGCTTTACGGTGCCCGTCTGACCCTTTCTGTTCTTAAGAACAATAGCCTCTGATACATTCGGCTCCTCGCACTCGCTGTTGTAGTAGCCCTCGCGGTACAGGCCGATGACTACATCGGCGTCCTGCTCGATTGCGCCTGACTCACGCAGGTCGGAAAGCATCGGGCGCTTGTTCGGACGGCCCTCACTTGCACGGCTTAACTGAGAAAGGCAGATGACGGGAACATTGAGCTCCTTTGCCATAATCTTGAGCATACGGCTGATATCACTGACAACCTGCTGACGGTTTTCGCCTGAGTACTTTCTGCTGTCGCTGCCTGCGGACTGCATCAGCTGCAGATAGTCGATGACCACAAGACCGAGGTTTCCGATTCTGCGGCACTGCGCGTTCATATCGGAAACGGAGAGCATCGGGTTATCGTCGATGCGCATATCGGTTGCGCTCAGCACCTGAGCCGCAGCGGCAATGCGCTTCCATTCCTCGGAGTTGAGCTGACCTGTGAGCAGATTCTGCGAGGGCACAAGTCCCTCACCTGCTAGTAGTCTTGAAACAAGCTGCTCACGGCTCATTTCGAGTGAGAACACTGCAACGGATTTGCCCGATTTCTTGGCAACATTCATTGCGATATTCAGCGCGATACTTGTCTTGCCCATGCCGGGTCGTGCCGCAATCAGAATAAGCTCGCCCTTGTTAAGACCGAGGATATAGCGGTCAAGGTCGTTAAGTCCCGTTGACAGACCCGGAATCTTCTTGCCGCTTGATGCCGCCTCAGACAGACTTGTGTAGACATTCTGGACTACGGTTGATACGGGGACGAGTCCGCCGACTACCCTGCCCTGACGAAGTGCATAAATCTTACGCTCCGCAGCCTCGAGCATATTCTCAGCCTCGCCCGTGCCCTCGTATACGAGTGTGTTTATCTCATCGGCGGTTGCCGCAAGATTTCTGAGCAGCGCTCTGTCGCTGACGATGGACGCGTACTCAAGCACATTTGCCGCAGTAGGCGTTACACGCATAAGCTCGGCAATATAAGCCGTGCTTGTTTCGCGGAACACGCCGCGTGTCTTCATCTGGTCAAGAACGGTAATGGGGTCAATAGTCTGACCGTAGGAGAACATGGAATATATCGTTTCGAATATATCCTTGTTTTGCTGAATATAAAATTCTCCGCCCTTTAAGCGTTCAATAACATCGGGTATACATCTTGTATCGATAAGCATCGAGCCGATTACGGCCTGCTCTGCGCTTGCCGAATGCGGTGCCTGTCTTCCCAACAGCTCTTCCATGTCTGCCTCCTGAAAATAAAGTTGAGCTTAGTAGAAATTATCCCTCGATTACAAGAACGCTGATAGTTCCGCTAATCTCGTAGCCGAGCTTTGCCTTGACCTGATAAGAGCCGAAGGTCTTGATGGGGTCAGCCTGAACGATTTTGTTCTTCTCAATCTCAATGCCGTGCTGCTCCTTGAGAGCATCGCTGATTTCCTGAGAGGTAACTGCGCCGAAGAGCTTGCCTGCGTTGCCAGCCTTTGCGCGGATGGTAACGGTAATCTCGCCGAGCTTCTTTGCGTTTTCCTGAGCCTCAGCCTTTTCGCGTGCGACCTGAGCTGCCTTTGCCTTTTCTTTGAGCTTAAGAGCGTTTATGTTGTCTGCGGTTGCCTCGCTTGCGAGCTTGCGCGGCAGCAGATAGTTGCGTGCGTAGCCGTCGGAAACCTCCTTGAGCTCGCCCTTCTTTGCCTTACCCTTAACATCAACATTGAATATAACTTTCATTTTTCTATCCTTTCCCGTGATACATCACGAATCCATATACTCATCAATAGCTGCCACCAGCTTGTCAACTGCCTCCTGCAGCCCTATATTTTCAAGCTGCGCTGCCGCCGCGGCTCTTGTACCGCCGCCGCCGAGCTTTTCCATAATAAGCTGGACATTGACCTCGCCGATTGACCTTGCAGATACAAACACGCCGCCATCCTCGGTCGGGTACATGACCATGGACGAATCAACGCCCGCAACATTCAGAAGCTCGTCCGCTGCCTGTGCGGCAACGATTCTGTTCTGCGGCTTGTCGGGAACGGCAATTGCGGTTGAGCGGTAGAGTCTTGCGCCCTGCAAAATCTTGTACTTTGCAACCGTCTGCTCCATACCGTTCTGCATTAGCTTCTTGACCGCAACGGTATCGGCGCCCGCTCTGCGCAGGAATGCCGCCGCATCAAAGGTGCGGTCATTTGTGCGGATTGTAAAGCTCTTTGTATCGAGCACCATACCCGAAAGTATTGCCTCCGCTTCACAGCGCAGAAGCTTAGGCTCATCGAGCGCTACCTCAAGGATTTCGGTCATCAGCTCGCATACCGACGATGCTGAGGGCTCGATGTAGCTGAGGTCTGCCTTCTCGATATAGGTTGCAGCCCTGCGGTGATGGTCGATTACCGCAACCTTGTTGCACGATTGCAGAAGTCTGAGGTCCTCAACCTGCTCGGGTCTGTTGGTGTCAACAACGACAAGCAGAGTCTTGCTGTCGGCAATAATCATTGCGTCCTGCGAGCTTATAAAGGTGTTCATATACTCGGGCGTTTTGCGAAGCATTTCAATAAGCGGCTTTGCCGAGGTTTTCTCGACATCGGCAACGATATGTGCCATAATGCCGTGCTTGCGTGCCATTGTGCATACCGCAATCGCGCCGCCTATGCTGTCCATATCGCTGAAGCGGTGGCCCATTACGAGCACCTGAGACGCGTCCTTTATAAGCGAGTCAAGCGCATTTGCCATAACGCGCGATTTAACCTTTGTGCGTGCTTCGTTCTCGCCGCGCTTGCCGCCG
The DNA here is from genome assembly GCA_045643645.1 of Oscillospiraceae bacterium. Classification (GTDB taxonomy): domain Bacteria; phylum Bacillota; class Clostridia; order Oscillospirales; family Oscillospiraceae; genus F23-B02. The sequence continues at coordinate 563 of JAZULF010000109.1, read as the reverse complement.
TAGAACTCAAAGTTGAAGCGGTTTTTGATAACAGCCTGGTCACCGCCTCGGGACAGTGCCATTTCAGATGCAAGTGATGCAAACTGCAGTGCCTCACTCAGATTTGTCGCATCGCGGCCGATGCCGATGCTCAGCGTTGCGTGAATGCCGCCGGAGTTTATAACCTGATGCGCTTCGTTGAGAAGATTGAACTTCTCGGCAACTATGCCATCCATGTAGCGCTCCTCAAAGACCATGAGGTAGCGGTCGCGGTCAAAACGGATAAGGATGCAGTCCTTGTTCTCTCCCCACTGGGAAAGCTTATCACCGATTGCATCGCGCAGGTCGTTTCTTATGCGCTCGGGCTGATTTTTCATCAGCTCATCGTAGTTGTCAATGGTGATAACTGCGGCGACGGGACGTGAGTCCTCGTACTCGCGGCGCACACTGTCATAATCGGTTACATCAATCCAGTAAGCGATGCCCATAAAATGCTCGCTGTCCTCATCTCTTGCCGAGCGGACAATGTTACCGCAAATCTGATACTTTCTGTCGTTTAATTCAAGCAGTGTCGGGCACTGGGT
>JAZULF010000108.1:0-3791 GCA_045643645.1 Oscillospiraceae bacterium | reverse complement strand
CCCTCGGTGATGCCTTGATTCTGTATGCTGATTAACTGCATTGTCGGCACAAGCGCAATGTTGCTTGCACCAAACAGCTCATCGTCATACTGGAACTTTGTCATTATGCCGCATCGAGATAGCTCTATTGCTCCGAGAGTGTTATCTCTAAATCTGTACTGGAGGAAAAGCTCGTTATCGTATCGCTTTACCTCGCACTTTGTAGGAGATGCTGGGAAAACACCAACGATTGAGTCATACTCGTCAAGCAGCGGCAAGATAAACACAGTATTCTGCACATCAAGTATTGTCGAAGTCTGATAAAGGAATTGACTCCAAGTCTGCCAACTATTAGGCGCGTGCTTGATGCGGTTTACAACATCGCGGTGAGCAGCACCCTCGAACTTAACAGAGAGCTTCGATATGTGCGTTGCTTTTGCGTGTATAGCCGAGCGCACAAGTTCAGATTCGTATATGCCACCGCTCCAAGTCGAAAACGCCGGCTGATATGCTGTTAACGATTTAAGTGTTTGTCGCGCATCAGCAAACTGCACCTTTCTTTTGAATATTCTGTCCAATACGCCCATAGGTTCACCTCTTGTTTATTAAACGGTTACCGATTTCGTTCCAATACTTTTGGCGCACGCACATAGCATCGAGATATGCTGCTGTACCGTCTATTCGTGTTCGGTTACCGAGTTTCACTAATTTTTTCTTTTGGCTCTCCGCATCGCATTTCAATGCCGAGTTAAGCAGATGCATTTTCAACATTGAATTGTTGCCGATGTGAACAATGCCGTCTTTTAGTTGCCCGTCAACTTCATTGATAACGGGAGTTAAGTTAAAACCTTGATAAACATCATCACAGTGGAAGCCATACTTTTTTAGGTCATCTATCAGATACTGCGCAGAGTAACGGTCATACCCGATTTTCAGCGGATAGATTTTGTACTGCTCAACAAGCCGCCTAAACCACTCATAACAATCGTGGTAATCAACATAGTTTTCACCGCTGATGGTTAGCAAACCATTTTGCCGATAAACATCATAAGGAACGCCATCTTCTGCCGTTGCCGTTGCTATTCTTGAGTTAGGCATAAAGAATTGACTAAACACATACAATTCGCTATTACGCTCAATCACTGCGCAACAACTTGTCAAGTCGGTTGTCTGCGACAAGTCAATGCCTCCAACACAGTAACAACCGCGGAAGTCCTCAAGGCTTAACGCATCGCCGCAAGCCTTATCAACCGTCTGATAATCGAGCCACGCCTGCGAACTGTTTTGCTTGACATTGCAATATTTGGTTAAAAATTCAGCCTTCTTGCTTAGGCTGCCTTCTGCAATTGCGATTTCCTCGCGCAGATAATCCTCGGAAACGGAAACTCCCATATTAGGATTGCTTTTCCGCAGCTCGTCAATTTCATTCCATTTTTCAACATCGTCTATGATGTACAAAAACGGCAACAAGCGCTTTTCCTTCGATGTTCCCAAAAGAACCGAAGTTGAGCGCTTGAGCAATTCATCATATATTGAATCATTAACATATCCGGCGGTTGAGCAGCTAAGAAGCAGCGCAGGAGCATCGCCCATCTCTCTCGCGCCCATGCCGGATTTCATAACCTCGTATTGTTTAAGTCCCTTGTCGCCTTCCCAGCTTGCAATCTCATCGCAAACAGCAAGCGAGGGGTTGAAACCATCAGACTTCTTTGCGTTAAAGGCAATCTTTTTAACACTGGCATTTAGCGCAGGTATCTGCAAATCCTTCTGTGTGTGCCTTGCAAGCATAGAGTCATCGAGCATTTTTTTATTATGCTGATTTTTACTAAGCTCGACCTGCTCCTTGAAGTTCTGATACTCAGGGTCAAGCAGCTCCATATTCCAAACGGAGTTATAAATCAAATCAGCCTGGTCTAACTTTGGAGCAAGGCAGTAAACTCTTGCGCCGAAACCGCCGTCAATGTGCCAAACATACCGCGCAATTGCCGCAGCGAGCAATGTTTTACCCTGCTTTCGTGAAATGATAAGCACAATCTCACGATACATTCGCTTACCAGTTTTCGGCTCAATTAAACCGAATATGCAGCTAACTAACGCCTTTTGCCATAGCTCTAACAAAAAAGGCCGCGGCGCAAGAGGCCCTTCTGTGTGGAAGCAGTGTGATTCTATCCAATTTATAGCATCATCAGCTTTGGCAGCGTCGAACACAAGCTCTCCTGCCTCAATCTGCTTGATGATTGAATCATATAGTAGCTTTATCCACTTGCCCACAATAGCAGAACCGCTGCTAATCTGCTGATAATATTTGTAAATATAACTATCTTCGATTTTCTGCGCCTCCTGCTACTTAAAATTGCTTAATTTAGTCCATCTCTCGCTAAATGAAAAATGTGAGTACCCCTGCCGGTCCCCGCGGCATTTCAAAATTAAATGCAGATGGGGGGCTATCTTTCAAAAATGTTTCCGTTTTCATCAATAATATATCTGTTTTGCATTTTTTGCTTGTGTTCTAATGCGTGGCAGTCTTGGCAAACAGCTTTAAGGTTGTTAAAATCAAGTGTTATGCGCGGATTATTGATGTTTTCGGGCGTTATGTGTTCAATGTGGTGAACAACTTTTGCCGGTGTGTATATCCCGACAGCAAGGCAATCTTCACACAGGCCTCCAACAGATTTGATGTATGCGCTGCGGCAGTTTTCCCACGCTTTAGATTTATAGAATTGTCGGGCAAACTCTTTTGCCATCAGAGATAAAATCCCCTTGTTTCAATCGCCTTTTTCTTGCCGTCAAGAATTAGGCTGTATTTCTTATCCGATGCAGCGCGATAACCATTGCGCTCGCCGTAGCCGCCGAATGTGAGGAACGAGCCACAATCAATGTTTTCAATGTTCTTCTGCGCTATGGTCTTGTTCTTTGTGTCATAAACCATCTTAGCGCGAGGAACATCGGAAGGCCTGTGGTCGTGTCCGTACATAAAGAAGTCAATGCCTTCCCAACCATCAGAGCTGCCGTAATTTTTCAACATCTGCGCCTTGTGCTGCACGCGCCCAACATAATGGATTTGCTTTCCCTTGCCGTGTCCACCATCGCCAACGCCAATGTCAACAACTGCGCCCTCGGAACGATAAACATCTTCGATACCGAGAGCAAGTGCAATGTCATAGAGTGGGAAATCGTCTGCATCTTTTGAAGCGCGGTTAAATTCGTGGTTGCCGTCAATAACGCATATTATTTTGTCTTTGTATGGCTCAAGATGTTTTATCCACCAGCGCTTTTGTTCTGCCGGTCTTAACCGCTGTTCATAAACATCAGACTTGCTTGAGCGTGTTGCATATTCGCATTGGTCGCCTGCAAAGATGATGTAATTGCCCTCGACTTGCAGAAGGTTTTCGATGTTCAGCCACGCCTTTTCGTTAAACTGCGCCGAACCGTTATGCATATCTGAGCAGCCAAATATCTGAATTTTTTTAAGCTCGGGCGGCGTGTTAAACAATATCGGTATGCGTGAATTCTTCAACGGCTCACCTCGTAATCGTAGTAAAAAAACCGCATCCCTCCGTGAGTGTGCGCCCAATAGAAATTAGTTTCAGCGCCTTACGCGGAGGGTTAGCGGTTAAAAGCATATAAAAGAAGGGCAAGACATTGCCTTACCCTTAGTCTCCTTGTGCAACTTGGCACACGAGCTGTGATACCCACATTAGTCTCAGGCGCACAATCTTTCGTGTGCTAACATAACACTATATCTAATGTGGGGCTTGCGGCGTTACGCCTTTAGTGTTTCAAGCGGTGTTTTTACACGCACCCACCGCAAG
>JAZULF010000107.1:0-2265 GCA_045643645.1 Oscillospiraceae bacterium | reverse complement strand
TCAAAGCTGAAATAATCGCTCCAGGCTTCGAGTCTGCCGCCATTGCGCCATACTTCTTCAAGCACCGCGCCAATTCTTCTGTCGCCGCGGGAAAGGCAGGCTTCGATAAAGCTTGTCTGCGGGTCATGCCAGTTATAGACGACGTTCTTTGCTTTGATATTCTCGCGCAGGAGGTTTACCTTTCGGATATACCCCTCCATTGTGTTCTGCGCTTCCCACTGGAACGGGCTGTGCGGCTTGGGAACAAAGCAGGAGGTTGAAACAGTTATGCGCACTCCCCTGTTTTTGTTCTTTGCATACAGTCGCCATGTGTGAAGGACCTGATTTGCAAGCTCTGCTATACCGAGAATATCCTCATCGGTTTCGGTCGGCAGACCGAGCATAAAGTAAAGCTTGACATTGTTCCAGCCGCCCTCAAACGCAAGCTTGCAGGTATTCAAGAGGTCTTCCTCGGTTACATTCTTGTTTATTGCATCGCGCAGGCGCTGACTGCCAGCCTCGGGCGCAAAGGTAAGACCGCTTTTGCGGGTTTTCTGAATGCGGTGCATAATCTCGATTGAGAAGTTGTCCGCACGCAGTGACGGCAGCGAAATGCCTATGCTGCGAGGCTCGCAGTAATCAAGCAGACCGTCGCAGATTGTAGACAGATTGCGGTAATCGCTTGAGCTTAATGACAGCAGAGTGATATCCTGGCAGCCTGTATTTTTAAGCAGCGCCTTGCCCTGCTCAACAAGCAGCTCGGGGCTTTTTGCTCTTATCGGGCGGTAGGTATGGCCTGCCTGGCAGAAGCGGCAGCCGCGGACGCAGCCGCGGAAAAGCTCGAGATTTACGCGGTCATGAATGACCTCGGTTGAGGGCACAATGGGCTTGAGCGGAAAATGCACAGAATCCATATCGGCAATGATGCGCTTGGTTACGCGCTCGGGTGCACCCTCTTTAATCTCAAACTCACGGATTGTGTTATCCTCGTTCAGCACGGGCTTATAGAAGCTCGGAACATAGATGCCGCCTATTGCTGAGGCTTTCTTGAGGAATTCTGCTTTGCTCCATCCGTTCAGCTTTGCCTCGCGCAGAAGCTCAAGCAGCTCATTGTTCATCTCCTCGCCCTCACCGAGCAGGAAGATGTCGATGAAATCAGCCATAGGCTCGGGATTGAGCGCAGCAGTACCGCCTGCGATAACCAAAGGCAGAAGCTCGGTTCTGTCGGCGCTGCGAATGGGCAGACCTGCCATATCCATCATATCAAGCACGGTGGAATACGCCATTTCGTAGCCGATTGAGAATGCAAGCACATCGTGCTCGGAAATTGCGTCGCCGCTCTCGAGAGCATAAAGAGGCACTCCTGCCTTCTTCATCTCGTCGTACATATCTCCCCACGGCGCAAATACTCGCTCGCACCAGACATAGGGCAGCTCATTCATCGTTGAATAGAGAATGCCCATGCCGAGATTGGACATACCTATCTCGTAGGTGTCGGGAAAACAGAAGGCAACGCGGATATCCACATCGTCCAAGTTTTTGATTATCTGATTATATTCACCGCCCGTATAGCGTGCAGGCTTCTGCACCTTGGGCAGTATGCGTTCAAGTCGTTTATCCATTGCAAATCTCCAATATGTTTATCTTTATAATTCTACATCACACGCAGGCTTTTTACAATACCCGTTTGTGCAATTAAAACCCATATTCCCGCAATAAGCAGTGCAAGTCCGAACTGTTCGCGAATATTCACCGCGCCCGAAAACAGAAGCAGCGCGCCCGTTGCGATGCCGAGAATGTCAAGTACGGTATCTGTTTTATTGCTTCCAAGAAAAGAACACAGCAAGCATTTCAGCGCTCTGCCGCCGTCAAGCGGCAATGCCGGAAGAAGATTATATGCCGACAGCACAAGGCTAAAGCCTGCTGTTTTAATAAGCAGCGTGTTCTGCGAGAGGTTACCGAAATATGATGCGGCATAGGCAAGCAAAAGTCCCGATAACGGGCCCGCAAGCAAAGCAGCAAGCTGTGCAGCAGAAGAATTAATGCCCGAATAGTGCATACAAAGCCCTGACACTCCGAAGCGCAGCTTATGCACCGTGCCGCCGCAAAGAAGTATTGCCGCAGCATGCCCTGCCTCGTGAACAGCTATTGCCGTAATTAGCGCAAGAAGGCTTGAAAGTCCCCCGAAAAAGTAGATAAGCGAGAGCAGTAGTATTGCTCCCGCGCTGACATCCGCTCGGTTCATATGTAAAACTCCGGGTTTAAGTAGGTTTCGCCCTGCATAAG
>JAZULF010000106.1:0-2658 GCA_045643645.1 Oscillospiraceae bacterium | reverse complement strand
CAATCCGCATTGCCGAGGAATTCGGACTCGGTCTCACACTTGACCACTGCACCGAAGGGCATCTCATTCCCGAGCAGATTGCGGCTGCGGGCTTCCCTGCGATTGTCGGTCCGTCGCTTGCCTCGCGCAGCAAAAACGAGGTGTGCCACTCTGACTTCAAGACCGCGGGAATACTGCATCGTGCGGGTGTTCTCGTTGCGCTTACAACCGACCACCCTGTTTCCCGAATTCAGTATCTGCCCTTATGCGCCGCATTAGCCGCGAAGGAAGGTCTCGGCAGATATGAGGCGCTCAAGGCAATTACGATAAACGCCGCGCGCATCTGCCGTGTTGACCACAGACTCGGAACGCTTGAGGTAGGCAAGGATGCCGATATTGCCATCTATGACGGCAATCCCCTGGAAATTGACTCCTGTGCCATTGCAACGGTAATTAACGGCTGCGTTGTGTGGCAAAAAGAACAGCGGTGAGGAAATCCTCACCGCTGTTTTTATGAAATTCTCAGGCTTTCAGCAGCTTTTCAATTTCTGCGGTTTTGAGCACCTTGCCCATCGACACCACCTGCTCGTTAACAACAAGCGCTGGCATACTCATCACGCCGTATTCCATAATTTTCTGCAAGTCTGTGATATATTCAACCTCCACTTCCAAGCCCACTTTCTTTACCGCTTCCTTTGCATTTTCATACATCGTATGGCAGTTTTTGCAGCCTGAGCCGAGTACCTTAACACAGCAGACACCGTCAATTTCCATTCCGCAGCATTCTTTCTTTTTGCTTACATTAAATAATGGCATTTTGTTTCCTCCGTTAAATCAGAATATATTGAATTGCATTAAACATATACCCTACAATTATTATTCCCGCAGTGCATATGGCTGCGAAAGTTCCGAGCAGTTTCGGCTTTACTGCCTTTCGCAGCATTATCATTGACGGAAGCGAAAGCGTTGTAACTGCCATCATAAAGCTAAGCACAACGCCAAGCTGCGCACCCTTTGCCAGAAGCGTTTCGGCAATGGGAATAGTTCCGAAAATATCCGCGTACATTGGCACACCTGCCGCAGTGGCAATAATAACGCCGAACGGATTACCCGTACCGAGTGCCTTTACTATAACCTGCTCGGGTATCCAGTTATGTATTACTGCACCTATGCCTACACCGATAAGGACATATGGGAAAACCTTCTTCGCTGTGCCGAGTACCTGCTCCCATGCATATTTTGCTCTGTCCCTGAATTTCAGCTCCTCCTGCGGCAAATCAATGGCCTTTCCGTTTCTGATGAATTCTTCCACCTGATTATCAAGGTGGAGCTTTTCAATTAGTGTTCCGCCAGCAATGGCAATAACAAGTCCTAAAATGACATAGGCAACCGCAACCTTCCACCCGAATATGCTCATAAGCAACACAAGGCTGCCGAGGTCAACCATAGGCGATGAAATGAGGAACGAAAATGTTACACCAAGAGGAAGTCCCGCGCTTGTAAAGCCGATAAACAGAGGAATTGACGAGCAGGAGCAGAAGGGCGTTACCGTTCCCAGCAGGGCGGCAACGCAGTTTGCCCCTATGCCGTGAAATCTTCCGAGTATTCTTTTGCTTCTCTCAGGCGGGAAATAGCTTTGAATATATGAAATTATGAAAATAAGCACACCGAGCAGGAGCATTATCTTTATGCAGTCGTAAACAAAAAACTGAATACTTCCCCCCACTCTGCCTGCCGTATCAATTCCGATGCTGTCAAGCATATTGCAGACGAGTCTGCTCAGCCACTTCATTCCAAGCACTTCATTCTGAATAAACTGCCACATACCGCTCTCCGTTCAATTTACAAATCTAAATATATCGATATATAGTCTTTAAGTATACCGTGCCGCATAAATCAATTCAGCAGCACGGTTTTTCATTGTCGGCATATTCCACGCTGTTAAGCTCGCTTAAATATCGTGCGGCAACATCAAAGCCTTCCTTTGATATTGAATAGTGCATCCACTTGCCTTCCTTGCGTCCGGTAACCAGTCCGGAATCGGTCAGGATTTTCATATGATGCGAGAGCGTAGACTGTGCAATATTCAAATCATCCAGCAGCCTGCACGCGCATTTTTCGCCGCTGCGCAGATATTTTAGTATTTTCACGCGGTTTTCATCGCAAAGCGCCTTGAAAATAACCGGTATTTTCTTTTCGTCAAGCTCCACTCCTGCACCTCCTCTGCACATATGCTTCGCCTTAATTATATCGATAATTTTCGATTTGTCAAGGCTGCAAAATAACAGCGGTGAGGAAATCCTCACCGCTGCTTTTATGTTTAAAGGTCAATCTTGCTGAATTTTTTAATCGAGCGCTTAACGGACAGTGCCGTTATCAGCACATACATAACAGCACCAATCAGCAGTGCCGTCAGCTGCAGTGCCATATTCTCAAAGCCGAAGGAGTTGACAGCCTCAAGGCCGGGAATGTGGTGAAGCGACTCGGCTATTCCGACAACAACAAATCCAACAACAATGAACCACACGAATGGTTTGGCGTAATAATAAGCGGTTTTGAAAAAGCCGCCGATGAAAATCGAATTGAACAGTGCAAACACAACAAGCGCAAAGCCGAGGAATACGAGGTTTGCGTTCATCAGCACATTTGCGCGGTAAACGGGTGCATCCTTGAAAACGG
>JAZULF010000105.1:0-7204 GCA_045643645.1 Oscillospiraceae bacterium | reverse complement strand
GGCTGGCTGCTCAAGGGCGATAACTGCACCCCCGGTACATACAGACTCGTGTATAACGGCATTGCAAAGATTAAAGACAGCGAGTCAAGCTGCCTGTGCAAGTATGACTACAAGGCATTCTCCGTTGCAAGCTCCGAGTTTGTAGTATCTCCTCCTCAGAAGGCAACTCTCAATCCGTTCAAGGATATCGCAAAGGCGGATTATTTCTACGAGCCCGTTGTATGGGCATACAACAACGAGCCCTACCGCATAACCGCGGGCAAGACTCTCGAGGAGTTTGCACCCGAAAACGATTGCACCCGCGCAGAGTTCATAACCTTCCTGTGGCGCGCAGCAGGCGAGCCTAAGACAACGCTGACGGAAAATCCGTTTACCGATGTTGAGGAGGGCAGCTTCTATTACAACGCAGTGCTCTGGGCATACGAAAAGGGCATCACCTCGGGTGCAACCGACACCGAATTTATGCCCGATACGGCAATCACCCGTGCGCAGGTCGTAACCTTCCTGTGGCGCTATATGGGCACTCCTGCAGCAGCATCCGCAAAGCTGAGCTTCAAGGATATAAGCTCATCAAGTCCCTTCTTCAGCGCAGTAAGCTGGGCAAAGCAGCAGGGAATAACCCTCGGTTACGATGACAGTACCTTCGGCACAAACGATACCTGCACACGCGGTCAGGCGATGACCTTCCTGTACAGAATTATTAATAAGTAAATAAAAAACCGACATCGCATTGCGATGTCGGTTTTGCTTTTGCTTTACTTCTTCAGGAAATCTCTGAAGGCAATTGCTACTGCGCCGCAGTCAAGCACTGTTGCGGCAATAAGGACAATAAGTACACCGGTATTCATAAATACATACCTCCTTAAATCCAGCCTAAGAACGCGCAGATTACAATCAGCACGGCGTCAAAGCCGAGGATGAGTCCGTCAACCTTGAGTGCGCTCTTGACTGTGGGTCTGTCGTGTACATAGAAAGCAGTTGCAAAGAAGGGCAGGTAGCCGATGAGCCACAGCAGCCACGGGCAGCTTCTCTGCCAGAACGGCCACTCCCAGGTGAGAATTCCGCAGTAGTTGAGGAAGCATTCGATGCAGACTGCTGCAGTTGTAAGAATGACGCAAAGAACGATTCTGTTGTTGATGCCGAGAATCTTCTTTTTCTTGTCCTCCGGCAGCATAAGGCAGACGGAGATGCCCATAATGAGGAACATCATTGAAATCTCAAGATTGTAGCCAATCATGATGAGCAGAGAGGTGTCACCGACACCTACGGGTGTGCCCCATACCGGTGCAAAACCGCTGATTGCACAGACCATGGAGTTCCAGATTTCATTGAATATGTCCATGCCCCAAAGTGCAACGCCGCCGAGAACTACCATGTAATGCTTTTCATGAAGCTCCTTGCTGACGATGTACATCAGAATAAGAAACAGCGGCACGGCATACCAATGCATTGTTGCCTGCGGATTACGCAGAATGGTAAGCGCAGACTCTGTAAATGCTGAGTACATTGTTTTCCTCCTTGTAAATTTTTTGGTTTTTCTGATTTCATATAAGCACAATGTATATACAAAGTCAAGGCAAGTGTAAATAATAGCAAAAATAACCAACATAAACTTATGCGGCTGTGCAAAAACTACATTTATCAAAAAAGTGAGGTGAGCAATGCAATGAACGAAAAGGATACAGTTAAACTGCTGCGCGAGTGCGATGCAGGCGTGAAAATGGGCATTTCCTCAATTGAGGATGTTGTTGACAGAGTGCAGGCAAGCCGCTTCAGACAGCAGCTTGCAAACAGCCGCGCGGCGCATCAGAAGCTCGAAAAGGAAATTCAGACCGAGCTTGACCGCTTCAGCGATGAGGGCAAGGACCCCAATCCCATGGCAAAGGGAATGTCGTGGATTAAGACCAACGCAAAAATGGCGCTTGATGACTCTGACAGCACAATTGCGGACCTTATGACCGACGGCTGCAATATGGGCGTTAAGTCCCTGCACAGATACCTCAATCAGTACAAGGCGGCAGACGAAAAGTCAAAGGATTTGACAAAGCGCCTTATCAATCTTGAGGAAAGCCTCGCAATCGATATTCGCAGCTATCTGTAAACAAAAAATCACCTCGTCCTATGACGAGGTGATTTGCATTTAATACTGAATGAAGTGCTGCTTGGGCTTTGGCCGGAATTTAACGCCCGACACAAGTCCAACCGCAGCGTATAGCGTTACGATTGACGAGCCTCCGTAGCTGAAGAAGGGGAGGGTGATACCGATAACGGGGGTGATGCCGATGCACATACCGATGTTAATGAAGGTCTGGAAGGTGAGTGCTGCGGCAACGCCGAAGCAGATGAGCATACCGAAGGTTGAGCCTGAGCGTACGCCGACAACGCAGCAGCGGATGATAATAATGGTGAGAAGCAGGATTACCACAATGCAGGCAATCATACCCATCTCCTCGCCGATTGAAGCGAAAATACAGTCGGTGTGCTTTGCGGGTAGCGTTGAGTTCTGGGTTTTGAGTCCCTGACCGTAGCCTACGCCTGTCAGCCTGCCCGACGCAAGCGCATCCTTACTCTGCTTTGTCTGCCATGTAATGCCGTTGCCCGAGGGGTCAACAACATCGGGAATGTACGGCGCAAGAATTCTTTTCTTCTGATAGTCAGCGAAAACGAAGTTCCACATCAGCGGAATCATGGCCGCAACCGCCGCCGCGGCAATTCCGAGCCAGTACCATGCGACACCGCCTGCGATGAGCATAACAATGAAGATTGCAAGGAATATAAGCGCACTGCCGAGGTCCTTTGTGATGCCGACGATGAGGACAAACAGTGAAAACCAATGAATGGCGAGCATAAAAATTGATTTGAACTCGTTAAGCTCGCGCCGTTCTTTATATCGCGTTATCTGCTTTGCAAGAAGTACGATGAAGATAACCTTTACAAGCTCGGACGGCTGGAAGCCGATGCCGCCGAAGCGGTACCAAGCCTTGTTGCCTGTGCCGTCATCATGACCGAAGAAAATAAGACCTGCAATGCTGATAAAGCTGAACATTGCAAGGTACACCCACTTATCTGCGATAAGGTCGGGGTCAATGACGGTGAAGATGACAAAAGCGCCTATGCCGAGGCACATTGCAAATGCCTGAACTATAATATATTTGCTTGTGTGTTCTGACATTGTAGCGCTTCGGATTGCAACGATGCCGAACAGAGTGGAGATTATACAAACAGCAAGCAGAAAAATGTCTGCGCGCTTGAGAAATTCTTTAGTATAACCGGAGAGCTTGTTTATCAGACCCACCGCCTTTCAATTTACTAAATTGCCAAATATCATAATGATACGATATGCATTTTAGCACATAATTCCCCTTTACGCAATGAGGTATCTTATGGTATAATTCAAATTTAGAAAATGTTCAATTTTGAGGTGAGGTAAATGCAGACATTCATAAGCCACAGCGAGGCGGAAACCGAAGCAATCGGCGAGCAGTTTGCAAAAAGCCTTGCCGACGGAACAGTTGTCGCAATGTACGGTGACCTCGGTGCAGGCAAGACCGCGTTTGTGCGCGGAATGGCACGCGGTATGGGACTGAGCTGCCGCGTATCAAGCCCTACCTTCACCATTGTCAATGAGTACGAGGGTGAGCGCGAGCTTATCCATTTTGATATGTACAGACTCAACGATGCCGATGAGCTTTTTGACATCGGCTGGGAGGATTACCTCGCACGCGGTGCAGTCTGCGCTGTTGAGTGGAGCGAAAAGATTGAAGATGCGTTCTACGGCGATGAGGTCGTTCTGCGTATTGACAAGCTCGGTGATACCGAGAGAAAGATTACAATTACGGAGGGCGGAAAGTAATGCTTATACTTGCACTTGAGTCATCGGCAAAATCAGCCTCCGTTGCTCTTATGCAGGACGAAGCTGTCCTTGCCCAGTACAACCAGTGTAACGGGCTTACCCACAGCCGCACGCTGCTTCCCATGGTTGAGGATATGCTCAAGAACACCGATATGAAGATTGCCGATGTTGATGCCATCGCAGTTGCCCACGGACCCGGTTCGTTTACGGGAATACGCATAGGCGTGTCCACGGTAAAGGGACTTGCATGGGCAGCCGACAAGAAATGCGTCGGCGTTTCCACACTCGGAGCAATGGCGTGGCACGGCGTTGCCGCAGGCGGACTTATCTGTCCCGTAATGGACGCAAGACGCTCCCAGGTCTACAACGCACTGTTCGAGATTAAGGACGGCGAGCCGGCAAGACTGTGCGCGGACAGAGCAATTGCGCTTGCCGAGCTTGCTGAGGAGCTCAAGGCTCTTGACCGCGAGGCATGGCTTGTCGGTGACGGAGCAAAGATAAGCTATGATTATCTTACCGCAGCAGGAATAAAGTGCCGTATGGCACCGCAGAATCTCATGTATCAGAGTGCATGGGGCGTTGGTATGGCGGCACTGAAGGAAGAGCCCGGCACAGCCGATGACCTGCTTCCCGTATATCTGCGTCTTTCCCAGGCGGAGCGTGAGCGTCAGGAGAGAATGCAGGCGCAGAAATAAGCGCAGTATCCAATAAGGTTTATTACAAATATATATAAAGTTAGGAGAAACATAATGAGCAAGGTTTGCGTATTCGACCATCCCCTTATTCTTCACAAGCTGTCTATTATGAGAGACAAGGGCACAAGCGTCAAGGAGTTCCGTGAACTCGTATCCGAGATTGCAATGCTGATGTGCTATGAAGCAACCCGCGACCTCCCCACTGAAGAGGTTGAGATTGATACTCCCGTTGCACATGCAACAGTAAAGCGTATTGCAGGCAAGAAGCTCGCAGTAGTTCCCATCCTCCGCGCAGGTCTTGGTATGGTTGACGGCATGGTAAGCATGATTCCCAACGCAAAGGTCGGCCACATCGGTCTGTTCCGCGACCCTGAGACTCTTGAGCACGTTAAGTACTACTTCAAGATGCCCCCCGATATCGAAGAGCGCGATGTTATCGTTGTTGACCCCATGCTCGCAACCGGCGGCTCCGCATCTGCAGCGATCAGCTTCATCAAGGAAACCGGCGTAAAGCACATCAAGCTTATGTGCATCATCGGTGCTCCCGAGGGCGTAAAGCGTATGCAGGAAGACCATCCCGATGTTGACATCTATGTTGCAGCACTCGATGAACGCCTTAACGAGCACGGCTACATCGTTCCCGGTCTGGGCGATGCAGGCGACCGTATCTTCGGCACCAAGTAATATACAAATAACAAAATCCCATCTGCAATGCAGATGGGATTTTTTCGTTTGTTATTCGTCGAGCTTGAGAACTGCGAGGAATGCCTCGGTCGGAATTGAAACCGTGCCGAGCTGGCGCATTTTCTTCTTGCCTTCCTTCTGCTTTTCAAGCAGCTTCTTCTTACGGGTGATATCGCCGCCGTAGCACTTCGCAAGAACATCCTTGCGCATTGCCTTGACGGTCTCACGGGCGATAATTTTGCCGCCGATTGCCGCCTGAATGGGAACCTCAAAAAGCTGACGGGGAATGTTGTCCTTGAGCTTTTCGCACAGCTTGCGTGCTCTGCCGTAGGCCTTGTCCTTGTGGGCGATAAAGCTGAGTGCGTCAACCTGGTCGCCGTTTAAGAGCATATCGACCTTGACAAGCTCGGAGGGCTTATACTCGCTCAGCTCGTAGTCGAGGGAGGCATAGCCCTTGGTGCGGGCCTTCAGTGTGTCGAAGAAATCGTAGATAATCTCGTTGAGCGGCATATCGTAGCGCAGCTCAACAAGGTGGGAGTCGAGATACTGCATATCCTTGTACTCGCCGCGTCTGTCCTGGCACAGCGGCATAATGTTGCCGACAAACTCGTTGGGAGTGATGATGGAAACCTTGACATAAGGCTCCTCGGCGTGCTCAATAACAGCAGGGTCGGGGTAGTTGTGCGGATTGTCGACCATAACAATGCTGCCGTCGGTCTTTGCTACCTTATATATAACGCTGGGAAGCGTGGTAACAAACTTAAGGTTAAATTCGCGCTCAAGTCGCTCCTGAATGACCTCCATATGCAGCATTCCTAGGAAGCCGCAGCGGAATCCGAAGCCGAGTGCAACGGAGCTTTCGGGCTCGAAGGACAGAGATGCATCGTTAAGCTGCAGCTTTTCGAGAGCATCGCGCAGGTCGGGGTACTTGCTGCCGTCCTCGGTGTAGATGCCGCAGTAAACCATTGCTCGAGCGGGACGGTAGCCGGGCAGTGCCTCATCGCAGGGGCGGATAGCCTCGGTTACAGTGTCACCTACCTGAGTGTCGGCAACATTCTTGATGCTTGCGGTGAAGTAGCCGACATCGCCTGCACAAAGCTCGTCGCAGGGCTCAAGTCCGATGGGACGCATATGTCCGACCTCGAGCACACTGTAGCGTGCGCCGGTGGATTTGAGCAGAATTTCGGTGCCCTTGCGTACCTTGCCGTCAACAATGCGCATAAATACGATGACGCCGCGGTAGCTGTCATACTGGCTGTCGAAGATGAGAGCCTTGAGCGGTGCGTTTGCATCGCCCGTCGGAGCGGGTACATTGTTTACTATATCATCGAGCACTGACTCAACATTAATGCCGTTTTTGGCACTGATTTCGGGTGCGTCCATTGCGAGAATGCCGATGATATCCTCAATCTCGTGCTTTACGCGCTGGGGGTCAGCGGCAGGCAGGTCGATTTTGTTGATAACAGGCAGGATTTCAAGGTCGGCATCGAGCGCAAGATAGGTGTTTGCAAGGGTTTGAGCCTCAACGCCCTGAGATGCGTCAACGACAAGCACCGCGCCCTCGCAGGCGGCAAGTGAACGGCTGACCTCATAGTTGAAGTCATCATGGCCCGGAGTGTCGATGAGGCTTAGCACATAGGTCTCGCCGTCCTTGGCCTTGTAGTTAAGACCGTCTGCGCGCGCCTTGATGGTTATGCCGCGCTCACGCTCAAGGTCCATATTATCAAGAATCTGGTCCTCCATAATGCGCTGCTCGACTGCGCCGCATATCTCGATAAGTCTGTCGGAAAGAGTGGACTTACCGTGGTCTATATGAGCGATTATCGAAAAATTTCTGATGTGGTCCTGATTAATCACAGCAATTCCTCCAGAGCAGCCTCAGCCTTGTTGGCAAGAGTTCTCAGCTCGCCGATGAATGCCTTTGCAACATCTGCGCTGCGGTCAAGTCCGTTGGGGTTTGCCGAACGGCCGA
>JAZULF010000104.1:0-2219 GCA_045643645.1 Oscillospiraceae bacterium | reverse complement strand
TGATTGCCGATTACTACGGCAGAATGTTCGTGCTTGCAGAGCGCTTCCAGACCGCACTCGGTGAGAAGCTCGCTTTTGTCAACATGGGCTCGGGCATCGGTATTCCCTATGCAGCAGACGATAAACCCGTTGACCTCAAGGCACTCGGCAGCGCAATGACGCAGCTTGTCAAGGCAAACCGCGAAAAGCTGCCGAAGGCGCAGATTTTCATTGAAACGGGACGCTTCCTTGCGGGCAAAAGCGGTGTGTATGTCACCCATGTGCTCGATAAAAAGGTGTCCCACGGCAAGACCTTCGTGCTGCTTTCAAACACGCTCAACGGCTTTGTCAGACCGTCGATTGCGCAGATGGTGGAAAGCTACACCGATGAGGAAAAGCCCGCAAACGCAGAGCCTATGTACACGGGCAGGGGAGCCTTCGGCTTTGTTCCGCTGACCGAAACGGCTGAAACCGAGGTTGTAACCGTGACGGGCAATCTCTGTACTGGTACGGATGTGATTGCGAAAAACATTGAACTGCCGAAGCTCGAGTGCGGCGATGTGTTCGTAATCACGAATGCGGGCAGCTATGCCGCAGTGCTGTCCCCGATGCAGTTTGCGTCACTCACTCCGCCTGTGCAGATATTCCTCACAAAGGACGGAAAAATACATACTGTCTGATAAAAAATACTTGCAAGGCACCGCTTTTCGGCGGTGCTTTGTTGTTTTTGTCATGATATTTGAAAAAACGGCTTGATATGGTGATAAATGACAAATAATTCTATTGATTATTGTATAATGTGTGATAAAATAATTTAGAATGCATAATAGCATTACTATGTCCATTTTTCAGAGAAACGATTGGGTGCGGAATGGAATTTTCAAAGAAAATCAAACAGAAAATTGAAGATGGCTCCTTCCGTGAAATGTGGAGAGAGGCAAAGTGGATGTTCACCTATGTCCGTAGATACCGCCTCATAGTTTTTATCCACATTATGCTCGGTGTTCTCGGCACGGCAATGTCCCTGCTGTCAAGCCTCGCGATGCGCAGACTCATCGATGTCGTAACGGGCTATCAGACGGGCGCAATCTGGTCGGCGGCTGCGTTTATGGCAGGTATGATGCTCGGCAGCGTTGTGATGCAGGCTGCCGCCTCGCGCATATCGGCAATCATCAACATCCGCGTTCAGAACGGCATTCAGGCGGAGATATATGACCGTATGCTCCGCACAGATTGGCAGGCACTCAAGGCATTCCGCAGCGGTGACCTCATAAACCGATTGAACGGCGATGTCAGCACCGTTTCAAGCGGTGTTACGGGCTTTCTCCCGAGCTTTGTTTCGTGCTCGGTGCAGTTTCTCGGTTCTTTGATAATCATACTGTGCTATGACCCCGTTATGGCGCTGATTGCACTCGTCGGCGCACCCGTTTATGTGCTGTCGTCAAGGGCGCTTGTTCGAAGAATGCGCGAGTACAATAAGCGCATGAAGGATATCGGCAGTCAGGTGATGAGCTTCCACGAGGACTCGTTCAGAAATCTGACGACAATCAAATCCTTCGGCGTAATGGACGGCTTTGATGCGCGAATGAGGGGTATGCAGGAAACATACCGCAGCGCGATGCTCGATTACAACCGCTTTTCCGTAATTGCGGGACTTGTTATGAGCGTTGTCGGTCTGCTTATTTCCGCAGGCTGCTTCGGCTGGGGCGTATACAGACTCTGGACTAATGCCATATCCTACGGCACGATGACGATGTTCCTGCAGCTTACCAATATGCTGAGAACATCATTCTCAACGCTTATTGGTCTTGTGCCTACGGCAATTTCCATCACCACCTCGGCAGGCAGACTTATGGCGGTTGTTGAGCTTCCCGAGGAGCCGGGTGCAAGAGAAAAGGCTGATATACCCGAAACCTGCTCGGTTGAGCTGAGAAATGTCAGCTTTACATATGCTGATGGTGAAAAGGTGCTTGAGAAGGTCAGCTTTACTGCCGCGCCCGGTGAAACAATTGCAATTACCGGTGCCTCGGGCGAGGGCAAGACCACAATGATACGCATAATCTTAGGCCTGATAAGACCCGATGAGGGCGAGGCGGTGCTTTGCGGTAACGGCACAGAGCAGACTTTGTCGGCTGCAACACGCAGAGCCTTTGCCTATGTACCGCAGGGCAATACAGTGCTTGCGGGCACGATTGCCGACAATCTTCGCATGGTAAAGCCCGATGCAAGCGAGGAGGAGA
>JAZULF010000103.1:0-10516 GCA_045643645.1 Oscillospiraceae bacterium | reverse complement strand
ATGCCCGCTGACCCCGAAGAGGTTGCAGAGGCAAAGGCAGAGGGCGTTAAGTTCGTATTCGAGCACAAGCCCGTTGAGATTATCGGCAAGGACGGCAAGGCAGCTGCACTCAAGTGCGACGCAGGCGAGGTCAAGGCTGACGCAGTCATCTGCGCAATCGGTCAGAAGGTCGACTGGGGCAAGCTCGATATCGGCGAGCTTAAGGTCACCGAAAAGGGCACTGCAATCGCAGACGCACTCACCTATCAGACAGCACAGCCCGACATCTTCGTCGGCGGCGATGTATACACCGGACCTAAGTTTGCAATCGATGCAATCGCAGCAGGCAAGGAAGCAGCTATCTCCCTGCACCGCTATGTACATCCCGGTCAGACCCTCACCGCAGGCCGCGACCGCAGAATTTACCGCGAGCTTAACAAGGACAGTCTCCTGCTTGATGTTGCACAGTTTGACAGCACTAAGCGTCAGATGCCCGGCTACAACGAAGCAAAGGCAAACACCTTCTCCGATGCAAGAGTATCCTTCACCGAGGAGCAGGTACGCAAGGAAACCGCACGCTGCCTCGGCTGCGGCGCAACAAAGGTTGACGAATACATGTGCCTCGGCTGCGGTCTTTGCACCACAAAGTGCAAGTTTGACGCTATCAAGCTCAAGAAGGTTCGCAACTGGCACGCAGGCACCTTCGAGACCATGCCCATCAAGGTCGTTGAGGGTGTGCTGAAGAAGACCGGCAATGTCATCAAGAAAGCGGTTACCAAGTAATGCACGAGCTTGGACTATGCGATGCGATGCTGAGAAAGGTCAGAGAAATCGCAAAGGAAAACGATGTTGAAATAGTAAACAGCATTACGGTTGAGGTAGGCACTCTGTCGGGCGTTGTTCCGAGATTTCTGACAGACTGCTGGACAGCCGTAACCGACGGCACCGAGCTTGCCGACACTAAAATGTTCGTTGAAACCGTTGACGGCGAAGCAAAATGTCTCGATTGCGAGGAGGTTTTTGTAGCCGACCTGAACAATCTGAAGTGTCCGAAATGCGGCAGTGACCTGCTTGCTCCGGTGTCCGGCGTAACGCTTACGATTAAAGAAATCGAAGTCTGCTGAAAACAGTTAATCGGTGTGGAATTGCCTTCCACACCGATTTTTTGACGCTTGTTCATTATTAAATTGCAGACTTCGACTGCATATGTTATACTCTACACAAATTTATCAGACAAGGTGGACATTATGAAAAGCAAGAAACTTACTGTATGGGAAGCTTCCTGTATCATCACCGGCTACGGAATCGGCGGCGGCGTGCTTGCCATGCCGTACATCGCTCAGAAAAACGGCATTATCATGTCGCTTATCATTCTGCTTATAGCCTTTGCGGCAAGCTGGCTTCTGCATATGATGATTGCGGAGACCACGCAGAAATGCGGCAAGGATGTGCAGATTGTCGGCGTGTTCTCGCGTTTTCTTTTCCGCGGCAAGGCAAAGAACATTCTGACCGTATCCTTCTTCGTGCTTATGGCATTCGTGCTTATCACGAATCTCACGGCATACATTGCAGGTGCGGCTGATGTTCTTGCGGGTTTCCTGCCCTTTAACACCTTTGTCAGCAAGCTGATATTCTACATAGTCGCAGCCTCCGTTGTACTATTCGGTCTCAAGGCTGTCGGCATTTCCGAAAAGTTTGCCGTGGGCGTTATCTTCCTGCTTATCGGCGCGCTTGCGGTTGCATCCTTCTTCGCACCTGCGCATAAGCTGCCGACTCAGGCAGGCACACTCGGTGACGGTGTTTCCTTCTTTGCAATGGCGATGCTGTCCTTTGCGGCATTTTTCAGCATTCCGCAGGCGGTTGAGGGTCTTGAGGGCGATATGAAAAAGGTGCGCAGGGCGGTATTTCTCGGTCTGGGCAACAACTTCATTTTAATCGTAATCATAACCCTTTGCGCCCTGCTTTCCTCGAAGGAGGTTACCGAGGTTGCAATGACCGGCTGGAGTGCGGGCATCGGCACCTGGGCGCAGATTATAGGCGGCGTTTTCACCGCCCTTGCAATGCTCACCACCTACTGGAGCATTTCCCTTGCGCTTTCGGGAATAATCGAGGAGCAGATGCATTGGAATTCCCGCCTGTGCTGGCTTGTTGCAACCCTGCCATCACTTCTCATTTCCCTTTTGAACATCGGCGGCTTTATAGATTTCCTTGAGCTTGCGGGCGGTGCGATTGCAATCATCGTTGCTGTTATGGTCGTACCCACCTACCGCAACTCGCGCAATGAAATTCCCGGCAGCACACTCGGTGTTCTCGGCAGCACGCCGTTCCAGATTCTGACCGTCATTGCATATCTGCTTATGGCAATAGGAAGTGTTATCTGATGAAAAGAATTCTCTACAAAAACGCGATAATTCACACCATGGAAAGCGAAGCGGCAACCGCGGATTCCATGCTTGTTGAAAACGGATATATAAGCGCGCTGAATGTAAAATCCGCGAGGGGCGCAAGGGTTGTTGACCTCGGCGGCAGACATGTCTACCCCTGCATGATTGACGGACACACGCATCTTTTGCCTACGGTTGTGCTTGCGGGCAACGGCTTTGAAATTTGCAGCATTGAAAACGGCGCCGTTCAGCCGCACACCATGCAGGGCATTGAAAAGAAGCTGCGCGAATTTGCCAAGGGCAAGGGTAAAAACGAAATTCTCGTTGCGAACAACTACATTCTCACCGCAATGGCAGAGGGCAGACTCCCTAACCGCTGGGAGCTTGACGAGTGGTGCGAAAACCGTCCCGTAATCATCTACACAATAGACGGTCACGCAAGCGCACTGTCCTCAAAGATGCTCGAAAAGCTCGGTATTGATGACGAAAAGCACGACGGCGTTCTCATGGGCGAGGCTCACGAGCGCAGTCAGGGCAGACTTACGGACATCATCGCAGGCTCCGTAACTCCCGCAATCTTAGCAAAGGGTTGCGCAAACTTCCAGAACACCTGCGCTTACTTCGGTCTTTCAACCGTGTGCGGTCTTGAGGGCAACGGCGACTCCGAAAAGGACCCCACCACAAAACTGATTGTTATGCTTGCAAAGCATTTTGATGTGGATATCCGCTTCTATTTTCAGTATATGGACATTGAAAAGGCAATGCCGCTCACACGCTTTCAGAAGCAAAGCCGCATAGGCGGCTGCGGTGACTGGGAGATGGACAGCGCCTCGGGCGCGCACTCGGCGGCATTCTCCCTGCCCTACAGAGATACGGGCAAGACCTCGCCCTGCTATTACAGTCAGGAGCTTGTTGACGAAAAGGTACTTGAGGCTGACAAGAGAGGCTTCCAGATTGCCTGCCATGCCATCGGCGACCTTGCAATCGACCGCATTGTCGCGGCTCTATCCAAGACCTCGGGCAAAATACGCCACCGTATTGAGCATTGCGAGTTTGCAAGCGACGAGGCAATTGAAATCATTGCGAAAAACGGTTGGGCGGTTATGGCGCAGCCCGGCTATTCGTGGATAGACAAGCGTTTCCTGCACACCTACGAGCAGTTTTTGCCCGATGAGATGATAGCAAGGCTCAAGTTCAGAACCTTCATCGAAAAGGGTGTGCTTATGTGCGGCTCAACCGACTCACCCGTACAAAGCCTTGACCCGTGGCAGCAGATGCTGGGTATGACGCAGTTTTACAACGAAAGCGAGTCCATCTCGCCCTACGAGGCATTCAAGTGCTACACCGTAAATCCCGCGAAGGCGATTTTAGAGGAGCATGAGCGCGGTCAGCTTCTGCCCGGTATGCGTGCAGACTTCTTTACGGGCGACAAAAACATCTTCACGCTCTCTCCCGAGGAGCTCGGCAGCTTCCGCCCCGAAAAGACATATTATCTCGGTCGCGAGGCAAAGCAGCACAAGGGCACGGTGCTTGCGTTTATCAAGATGATGCTCGGAAAGAGCAAAAAGGTATAACAAAAATCCGGTAATACAAAGGTATTACCGGATTTTTCTTTTATTTAATTCGATAGCCGCATATATAGTGCCTTGCGTAGTCGCTTAAAGCTATGGGGCAGGACTTTCCGTCACCGCGCAGATTATACGCGGTAAGCGTTCTGCCGTTGCCGCTTAAAGCAACTGTGTGCAGACCCCTCCACGGTGCTTTTGAATTCCAGAACGAGATAATATAAGTGCCCTTGTTTGTTATCTCACTCAGCCTTACCCTTTCGCACTCAAGCCCCTCGTTTTTCAGCACACGGCCTATCGCATACGGGTTTGAGCCGAGTGCTCCGCGAAGCAGCATCGCGCCTGCGCTCTGAAAGGCTTTTATGGCATCGGACAGGCTTGACTCAAGTCCGTTCAGCACCTTTGCGTTATGCACGGCAATTGCCTCGCAGGCATTCCAGCTTGCGTGAAAGGCACCATACTCAAACAGGCTGCCCGTTGCGCCGTTCTGGTCGTTAACAAGTCTGTTGTGCGTTGAGCTTGACGGGTCTGAGTCGGCAATTGAATTGTGCGCAAAATTTTTGCGTAAAAGTCGTTTGTTCATTTCAGCCGCAGACTCTGTCGCTTGTCTTGACATCGGGCAGCTCGTGCGGCTCGGGGCTTTCACCGGGCATACCGAGGGAAAGCACCGCAAGCACGCCGAAGTTTTCGGGAAGGTCAAACATTTTCCTTATGAGCGCCTCGGTTTCCGCGCCCTCGGCATTCTGTCTGCCGCGGCACTGCACCCAGCAGCTGCCCACACCCTGCACGCTTGCCTCAAGCTGCATAAGCGTCATTGCAATTGAGCAGTCCTCAATCCATGTGATTGACTTTTCCGTATTGCCTGCTACGGCAATTGCGGCATCGGCGCCCTTGAGCATTCCCGCTCCGCCTGCCTTAACCACAGAGAGGCTCTCCAGCGCCTTTTTATCGCGCGTTACCGCGAGCTTTACATGCTTTATTCCGCGGCCTGCAGGCGCAAGCAGACCTGCCTGCAGTATCTTCCCGAGCACCTCGTCGGAAATGCGCTCATCGGTGTATTTTCTTACGCTGCGTCTGCTGCATAAAAGCTTAAGCAGTTCGTTTTCGTTAATCATAATTTCAACTCCGGATATCAGTAATTCAGCCGTCCGTGTCAATGTCCAGACGCTGACGCTCGATAAGCTCCGCAAACTTTCCATTGAGCGCGATTAGCTCATCATAGCTGCCCTCCTCAACAATTCTGCCGCCGTCAAGGAAGATGATGCGGTCAGCATGCTGAATTGTGGAAAGGCGGTGCGCGATGACAATCCTTGTACATTTAAGCGAGCTTATTGCATCGGATACCTTCTTCTGCGTAATGTTATCCAGTGCGCTCGTTGCCTCGTCGAACATCAGAATCTTAGGCTTGGGAGCAAGCGCTCTTGCAATCATAAGGCGCTGCTTCTGACCGCCCGAGATGCCGCCCTGACCCTCGCTAATCATTGTGTTCATACCCATAGGCATAGCGCGGATATCATCGGCAATCGACGCAAGCTCCGCCGCCTCCCACGCTCTGTCAAGTCCGAGCTGAGGCGCGGTAATGACAATGTTGGAATAAATATCACCGAGAAACAGCTTGCCGTCCTGCATAACAACGCCGATTTTTCTGCGCAGGGACTCCAAATCGATTTTGGAAATGTCCTTTTTGTCATACAGAATACTGCCCCTCTGCGGTAACTCGAAGCCAAGCAGAAGTCTGAGAAGCGTACTCTTTCCGCAGCCCGTTGAGCCTACAACCGCAAGGTATTCGCCCGGCTTAATATGAAGTGAGAGGTCGTCTATTACATTCGGCATCGACTCATCGTAGCGGAAGGACACATGCGAAAGCTCGATTGCGCCCTTAAGCTCAATGATGTTTTCTTTTCTGTCATGAGCTTCGGGCTCCGTCTCCATAATTGGCTTTGCCATTTCGAGTGTTGGGCGGATATCCGCAATCGCCGTTGCGATGGTCACAACAGACATAAATGCCGCGGATACCATACCGTATGCAGTGCTGAAGGCATAGTAATCGGCAACCGAAACCTGCGTCTTGACGGCAACAGCATAAAGAAGCATCGTGCCTGCAAGCGAAAGTGCAAGGCTTATTGTCTGACTCAGCTTCAGAAATGCGGGCGGGTTATACTCAAGCTGCGCCTGCTGCGCATACTGTCTTGCCCAGCGCGAGAACATTCGCTTTTCCGCGCCTGCAAGCTTAATCTTCTGAATACCCGTGATTGTCGAGTAGGTAAGTCCCGCAACCTTGGAGGAAGCCTCCATCTTCTGACGGGTTATTTTAAGCTGCGCAAAGGTTGTCGATAAGGACAGCACAAGCGTTGCAAGCGTGATAATAAGTGCAGGCACCGCAAGTGACGGCGCAAGCACGAATATCTGTCCGATATAAATCAGCGAGAACAGGGAGGTAAGTCCCGCAGTGCCGACAGTATTGAACAGCGTTGAACACAGCGACTGCACATATGACGCTCTCTGCGAAAGCTCGCCCGAGGAATACTGTCTGAAAAAGCTCGGCGGCAGGCTCATTATGCGGCTCATAACCGCAGCCTGCACCGCAATGCTCTGCTTGATTCCTATGCGGGAGTTGACAAGCGCGTTAAACGCGCCGAACAGCAGCTGACACAGCGAGAAGCACACCATAAATACGGCAAGTGCAAACAGCACCTGCAGGCTTCCCGACCTGAGCACATCGCCGAACAGCCAGCGCGTGAACAAGGGTGAAAGCAGTCCGAGCGCTGCGGAAGCGCCCATCAATCCGAGATACAGAACAATATCCGAAACGCTGAGCTGCTGCAGCACGAATTTCATAAGGTCCGCAACCGTCAGCGACTTCTGCGGAAGCGGCTCATAGAAGCACACTGCCTCATCGTCAAGCAACTGCTCTGCCTTTTTGTTGAGCTTTATGCGTTTGCCCGTTTTTACATCGACAAGCACATAGCCCGAAAGCTTGCCGGGCAGCAGCGCAACTGCGCTTCCGTCTGCTTTGAGCGTGCCGAGCATAGCTCCGACTGCGTGATGATACCAGCCCTTGTCGAGCGTAACCGCGCGGCTTTTTATGCCATACGGGCGCAGGCGGTACTCTATCTGCTCCTCCACGGATTTAATCTGCGGCGGAAGCTCCTCGCTTTTTGCTTTGCAATGATAGTATTTTAAGATTTCGTCAATTGCGGAATCGGCAATCTCATCCTGGGTGAGCGCATCCTTAAGGCGCGTTCCCATAACCGCATTGGCTATGGAATCGATAGCGTCCGCAAAATCTGCATTATCCGATTCCTCACGATAACGCAGCTGTTCTTCAAACCAGCCCATTTGCCGACACCCCCCTTATTCCGCGCTGACGAGGTCGCGATAGATTGTGCTGCACTCCATCAGTTCCCCGTGCTTTCCGCGTTCTTTAATTTCGCCCTTCTCCATAACGATGATTTCGTCGCAGGAGCGAATGGTTGAAAGTCTGTGAGCAATGACGATGCAGGTAATGCCGCGGTTGCGGATTGCCTTTACGAGCTCGTATTCCGTCTTGGCATCGAGTGCGCTCGTTGCCTCGTCGAGAATGACAATCGTCGGCTCCTGGGCAAGTGCGCGCGCAATCTCAATGCGCTGGCGCTGACCGCCCGAGAAGTCTCTGCCGCCCTCAATCAGCTTGTGCTGATAGCCCTTCGGGCGCTGCATAATGTCCTCGTGTATCTGTGCATCGTGCGCTGCGAGAATCATCTCGAAGTCCTCGATGCTGTCATCCCACATCTTGATGTTGTTTGCAATGGTGTCCTCAAAGAGGATAATATCCTGGTCGACAACGGCAAGCGAGCCGCGGAAGACATTTTGGGGTATCTCCTTCATCGGCTTGCCGTCAAAGAGAATTTCGCCCTCCCACGGCTGATAAAGACCCGCAATCAGCTTGGACATTGTGGACTTACCGCAGCCCGAGGCACCGACAAGTGCGACGCTCTTGCCAGGCGTTACGGTCATACTGAAGTCCTTAATCAGCGGCTCGGCAAGGGGCGAATAGCCGAAGGAAACATTCTTGAGCTCAAGCGCACCCGAGAGCTTGCGCATATCCCCTGAGCAGCTGTTTTCCGCAAGTGCCTCGTCCTCGGGATACTCCATAACATCGTCAACACGCTCCATCTGAGTGCGCATCTCCTGCAGGTTCTGTCCTGCATTGATCAGGCTTGTGGCAGGTGTCATAAACGAGCTGAGGAAGCCCTGGAACGCCATAATCATACCGACAGTGAACTGTCCCTGCATGGTCAGCCATACGCCGAGCAAAAGCACGGCATTGTTTGCAAGCGAGGACACAAGCTGCGGTATCATACCGAGGTAGCGGTTTAGCTTGAGGAACTTTACCTGCTGAGTGTTGACACTCGCCTGATAGCCCGACCATCTCTTGAAATAGCCGTTTTCAGCGCCCGATGCCTTGATGGTTTCAATCATCTCAATTCCCGCAACGGTTGCCGAGGCAAGCTTTGCGCTGTCGCGCATTGAAACGCGGGTTATATTGATGCGCTTTTTGGATATGTAGACGGATACAAGCGCATTTATCGTAAGTGATGTAAGTCCGACCACCGTAAGCAGCACGCTGTAGCGCAGCATGACAACAAAGTAGAGAATCATCATCACCGCATTGAGTGCAATGGGCGCAAGGGTGCCTATTAGTGTGTTTGCGATACTTGCGTTTGCACTCTGTCTGCCCTGAATATCGCCTGCCATGCGCTGCGAGAAAAATCTTGTCGGCAGCTTGAGTATCTTCCACATATACGAGGCATTGCCCACTGCCGCCATTTTACCGTTTATGCGCAGCGAATACACCGCCTGCAGCGCCGACATGATAATCTGAATAAGATTAAACGCGCCGAGGAAGAGAAGAAACGGCGTTGTCCACGCAAGGTCCTTGCCGCTCAGAAGATGGTCGAGGAACACGCGCGAGAACGCAGGCTGAAGAAAGCCCATAAGCGCCGCAACTATGCCCGTCAGCACCGTAAATGCCAATGCCGTGCCTGTACCTCTGAGTCGTTTTGCCGCAAAGGAGAGCATACTTTTCGGCTTGCCCGAGGGGACAAACTCCTCTGTCGGCTCAAACTGCAGGCAAATGCCCGTGAATGACTCGTCAAAGGTCTCCATGGATACGCTGTAATTGCCCTTTGCAGGGTCGTTTATATATGCCTTGCCGCCCTTGAAGCCGTCAAGCACGACAAAGTGATTGAAGTTCCAATGAATGATGCAGGGGAAGCTTCCTTGCTCCCTGAGCGCCTCGGGCTCATAGCGGTAGCCCTTTGCATCAAGGCCGTAGTATCTCGCCGCCTTGACAACATTCCGCGCATTTGAGCCGTCGCGCGAAACTCCGCAATCCGAGCGCACCTGCTCAAGCGGTATCCACTTGTCATAATATGCCATAACCATGCACAGGCATGCCGCGCCGCATTCAAGCGCTTCAAGCTGCATGACCACGGGTACCTTCGCCACACCGTTTTTAACGGGGTGCTTTATTCTATCCGCCATGTGCTTTACCTCAGTTCAGAACAAATGAAATGGGCTTTACGCTATCCGTTACAATCACGGCATTGTAGCTGCCGTCGGGAATATCCGCCTTTGCGGTTACTGTACAGCTATCGGCACCGTCAGCGTGTTCAACACCGCTTATTACATATTCGGTGTCATTAACGCGCAGGGTCATACCCTCTTTGATTTCAGCACCCGCAACGGTACCGCTGACGATTCCGTTTTCCGCAACCACGGATATATCAACCGTGCTTTCAACATGGCCGAAGATGCCCCATATGCATACACCCACGAGCAGTACAAGCACGCTCGCAAGCAGCAGCCAAACTCCGGGGTTTGCAACGCGTATATAGTCGTCAAGACTCTCGGGGGACTTGACTCTTTCAAGACTTTTCTTTCTGAATATTTCTTCGCTCATCCGGCATATCTCCTTACTGAAGCCTAATCGCTTCAGGTATATTTCTTAAATATATATTATACCAACGATATGTGCTTTTCGCAATACAGCGCGCAAAAAAAGACCCGAAATCAGATGATTTCGGGTCTTTATTGTAATTACCTGCTAATTACTCTTTCCAAACGCCCATTACGCCGAGTGAGCATCTGCATTCATAGCCGTTACCGGAATATGCCATGCTCTTGCTGACCTTTCTGCAGCCCTGGCAGAAGCTCTGGTTTGCCGACTTATTGCTCGAATCCTTGATGCATACGCGTCCGCCCAGACCGCCGGAAACCTGCTCGAGTTCGTTTTCATTAAGCTTTTTGTTTTCCATAATAGCACATCCTTATCTTTGTTTATTCTTGTTTATTTATGTATTTTTTGTAGCTTGCTGATTATACCACGCAAGCTGTCGCACGGTAAATGTGTTGTCGGTTTAAGTCACCACATTTTGTCCTTGCATTTCTTTATACGAGGCAAAGTAAAATATGGCTACATAAATTTTGCACTTTTTCCGAAACGGCAAAGCGGTCACGCCGTACTGTTCGCAAAGGGCGAGGCAGTAGACGAAAATGCATAACAAAAAGCAGCAGGTCATATGACCTGCTGCTTTGCTTTATATT
>JAZULF010000102.1:0-3432 GCA_045643645.1 Oscillospiraceae bacterium | reverse complement strand
CAAGAACGATGAAAATGTCGACCTTACCCCGCTGCGTGCATATCTTGCCAGCATAGGCGACTGCCTTGTAATCGGCGAGGACGACGAGGCATTCAAGGTTCATGTTCACACCAACATCCCCGGTGAGGCACTCACAAAGTCTCAGAAGTACGGCACTCTGGAGCTTGCAAAGATTGAGAATATGCGCACTCAGCACGAGGATATTCTCGCAGGCAAGAAGGCACAGAGCACCGATGACCTTGAGGCAATCGAGCGCGAGCTCGAGGGCGAGGATGTCATTGCAGCACCCGAGAAGCGCTACGGCGTGGTTGCAATCTGCGCAGGCGACGGAATGGCGCAGCTGTTCCGCGAGCTCGGTGCGGACACCATCGTTACCGGCGGTCAGACAATGAACCCCTCCACTCAGGATATTCTCAAGGAAATCAACCGCACTCCCGCAGAGGTCGTATTCGTTCTTCCCAACAACAAGAACATCATTATGGCAGCTGAGCAGTGCATCCCCATCTGCCAGGACAAGCAGGTTGTCGTTATCCCCACAAAGACTGTTCCCCAGGGCGTTACCGCTCTGCTGAACTTCGACTCGGGCGATGAGATTGAAGGCATTGTCGAAACTCTCGAGGAGTCCATCAAGAGCGTTCACACCGCACAGGTAACCTACGCTGCACGCGACTCCGACTTTGACGGACACATCATCCACGCAGGCGAGTATCTCGCACTGCTTGACGGCAAGCTTCTCGGCAGCTACACCAATATGCAGACTCTGTTCAAGGAAATGAGCTGGTCAATCAACGATTTTGACCCCGAGATAATCACTGTTTATTACGGCGAGGATGTCGACAGCGAAACCGCAGAGCAGACAGCCGAGGCACTCGAGGGCTATTTCCCCGATGCAGAGGTTTCCGCAGTAAACGGCGGCCAGCCTGTTTACTACTATATGATTTCAATCGAATAAGATTAACGCAAACACCCTATGCAGTACTGCATAGGGTGTTTTTTGCTGAATAGAAAATGCGGTCTGCGCCGCTTGGCTTGTTGAAATGCTACATAATATATTATATAATAAAAACAATAGCGAATACGGCAGAGATTTATCATAGACTGCGAGTGATAAAATATGAGAACAGTAGTTGTAATCGGCGGCGGTGCCTCGGGAATGATGGCGGCGCTTTCCGCATCGGAAAACCCCGATAACAGAATAATAGTGCTTGAGCGTCAGCAGAGAGTGGGCAAGAAGCTGCTTGCCACGGGCAACGGCCGCTGCAACCTCACAAATGTTGATGCAGCACCCGCAAACTATCACGGTGAGCAGCCAGATTTTGTGCTTACCGCGCTCGAGAAATTCCCGCCCAAAAAGGTGCTGGAGTTTTTCCGCAGCCTCGGTCTGCTGACCGTAACTGAGTACGGCGGCAGAGTTTATCCGCTGTCAAACTCGGCAAACAGCGTTGTCGATGTCCTTCGCTTTGCCCTGTGCCGCGAGAATATCGAGGTCAGACCCGCCTGCCCCGCAAGAGAGCTTATTAAGCGCGGCGAGGGCTTTCTGGTGCGCACCGATGACGGGGATATCAATGCCGATTTTGTCATTATGGCATGCGGCGGTGCCGCGGGCGCAAAGATAGGCGGCGTTACCGACGGCTACGAGCTTCTTAAAAATCTCGGTCATAAGCGCACCGCGCTTCGCCCCGCACTTGTGCAGCTTGTAACCGACCCGACATATCCGCGCGCTCTCAAGGGCGTGCGCGCGCAGGCGGCAGTGCGCCTTACAGCAGGCAGTGAGGAGCTTGCAAAAAGCTCGGGCGAGCTTCAGTTTACCGAAACGGGACTTTCGGGACCTGCTGCGTTTGACATTTCAAGAGCCGCATCCTTCTGCGGCGAGGGCGGCACTGTGCATATCGATTTCCTGCCCGAGGTTGAAGCCGAAAGCGTTGTTGAGCTTATGATGAGCAGGGTTGAAGCAATGCCCAATCTCACAGCTGACGATATCCTCACGGGTGTGCTGCATAACCGCCTCGGCAAAATGGTTGTCAAGTATGCGCAGGTAGGCGGCACACGCAGGCTGTGCGAGCTTGACGATGCAAGCCTTGAGGCAATTGCGGATGCGTGCAAGGACTTTGAAATCAAGCTGCTCGGAGTGGGCGGCTTTGACAGCGCGCAGGTTACTGCGGGCGGCATAAAGACTACAGGCGTAAATCCGTCGACAATGGAAAGCTGGTTTGTGCCGCATCTGTTCATCTGCGGCGAGCTTCTTGATGTCGATGCCGACTGCGGCGGCTACAATCTGCAGTGGGCATGGGCAAGCGGTTATCTTGCAGGGAGACTCGGAGAATGATTTTAGTACGAAATATACGCCTCGGAATTGACGAGCAGGAGGCAAGGCTCAAAACACTTGCCGCTAAGGAGCTCGGCATATTCGAGTGGGAAATAGTATCATATACAATTACAAAAAAATCCCTCGACGCCAGAAAGAAGAACGATATCCACTGGCTGTATGCCGTGGCGGTCGAGGTCAGAAACGAGGAGCGGGCGTTAAGACGCGCAAAGAGCAAGAATGTCTGCCCCTATGAGAAATTCGAGTATGAAATTCCGAATGCAAGGTCTGAAAAGCGCCCCGTTATAGTCGGCTTCGGCCCTGCGGGAATGTTTGCGGCGCTCGTTCTGTCAAAGGCAGGACTCAAGCCCCTCGTTATCGAGCGCGGTATGGATGCGCAATCGCGTATGGCAGCGGTCGAAAGCTTCCGCGCAGGCGGTGAGCTAAATCCCGAGTGCAATGTCCAGTTCGGTGAGGGCGGTGCAGGCACATTTTCCGACGGCAAGCTCAATACGGGCATCAAGGACAAGCGCATAATATGGATGCTCGAGCAGTTTCATAAGCACGGTGCGCCCGAGAACATTCTGTATGATGCCAAACCGCATATCGGCACGGACATTCTCGTGAGCGTTGTTCAGAATATCCGCAAAACCGTCATTGAAAACGGCGGAGAGGTGCGTTTCAATACAAAGCTTACAAGGCTTATCACCGATAAAAATGTCCTTACGGGCATTGAGGTGCAAAGTCCCGAGGGCGCATATACAATCGATTGCGACAGACTCATACTCGCAATCGGCCATTCCGCGCGTGATACCTTCGAGATGCTAAACTCCGCAGGCGTGCCTATGGAGCCCAAGCCGTTTTCAATGGGTGTGCGCATAGAGCACAAGCAGGCCGATATAAACCTTGCGCAGTACGGCGCGCAGTATGACAATCTGCCCGCAGCTGATTATTCGCTCAACGCGCATTTTGAGGACGGCACAAGCGCCTATACCTTCTGTATGTGTCCCGGCGGTGAGGTCATTGCCGCGGCATCGGTGTGCGGCGGGGGTGGGGCAAACGGAATGAGCCGCTCAAAGCGAGATGAGGAAAAAACGAATTCCGCCCTGCTCGTAACACTTTCGCCC
>JAZULF010000101.1:0-7582 GCA_045643645.1 Oscillospiraceae bacterium | reverse complement strand
TCGCGCAGACCTGCGGTGTCGGTAAGTCTTAAAAGCACACCGCCCAAGCGGAGCTTTTCCTCAATCGTGTCACGCGTTGTGCCGGGAATGTCGGTAACAATGGCGCGGTCATAGCCAAGCACGGCGTTCAGAAGCGAGCTTTTGCCTGCGTTCGGTCTGCCGATGATAGCGGCCTGAATGCCGCCCTGCATAATGCGGCCCGAGTTATAGCTTGCGCTGAGTCGCGCGAGTGTTTCAATCGCACCCGAGATATCGTTCTTGTAGCTTTCCATACGGAAATCCTCGATATCCTCGTCGGGATAATCGAGCACCGCGTGGTAATGCGAGCTAATATCGGTGAGCAGGCGGTATATGCCGTCAATCCTGCGCGAGATTGCGCCGCCGAGCTGTCCTGCTGCGTTTTTAGCCGCCTCCGCGGTCTCGGCATCAATTATATCGGCAACGGCCTCTGCGCTTGTCAGGTCCATTCTGCCGTTTAAGAAGGCACGCTTCGTGAATTCGCCCGGCAGTGCCTGACGCGCACCGAGGGAGAATACTGCGTCGAGTGCGGCACGCAAAACGGCAGGCGAGCCGTGGCACTGAAGCTCCGCGGTGTTCTCGCCCGTGTAGCTGTGCGGCGCGTGGCTAACAGTGCAAAGGCAGCAGTCAAGCGTTTCGCCTGCGGCATCTTTGAGACAGCCGTATACAAGCTGCCTGTCGGGATAGCTTGTCAGCGCCTTACCCGAGGCGGGGGTAAACAGCTTGTCTGCAATGCTTATTGCGTCATCGCCCGAAAGGCGAAGAATGCCGATTGCGGAAACCTGCATTCCCGTTGAAACGGCTGCAATTGTGTCGGACATAATAAAGCTCCTTTGAGAAAAGAAAAAGGCGGGTTAATACCCGCCTTTTGTTGATGTTTTTATTTGTTCAGTCTTGCTGCGCGGGCGGCCTTTTCGTCAATGTCGTCTGCAACATAGTAGCTGAGTGAAAGCAGGCTGTCGGAGAAGTGGATATTCTCAACGATGGTGCGGCTTTCGGGAGCAATGAGCTCAACATTGGTGAAATTCCAGATTGCGTTTACACCGTTCTTGGTGAGAGTTTCGGTGATGGGAATAGCGTAATCCTTGGGAACACAGAGAACTGCAACATCGACATGGTTTTCGTTAAGATACTGGGGAAGGGTTGCAATATCGTTAACGATAACACCGTCAAAATCCTTGCCGATAAGCTCGGGTTTTACATCGAATGCAGCCTTAAGGTCGAATCCCCATTTCTTGAAAGAGAAGTTGCACATAAGACCCATACCGATGTTACCTACACCGATGAGGATAGCAGTGAAGCCGCGGTCCATACCGAGAATGGAAGCAATCTCAGCGCGCAGTGCGGTTACCTTGTAGCCATAGCCCTGCTGACCGAATTCACCGAAGCAGCTGAAGTCCTGTCTAATCTGAGAGGGAGTGAGACCGAGCTGACGGCCAAGCTCACCTGAGGAGATACGGCTTACGCCGGCCTCGGTAAGTTCATCAAGCTTTCTCAGATAGCGAGGAAGACGACGGATGACATTGTTAGAAACTTTGATGCGTTTCACGAGCACACTCTCCTTAAAATGCATAATAATACATGTTAATCTTTTGATTAAGTAATTATAGCATATGTATTTTGCCATTTCAAGGGGTGTTATGTAGGAAAATAAACAAAATGTGACAGTTTGTGACACTAAATTTCGCAATTGATGTTTTATTCATAATGTGGTATTTTTTTATTTGAACGATGCATGGAGGCAAATTCCTATGAGAATGAGAAAAAAACCAAACCTGATTCCGCGCATGGAAAAGTGTGCGCAGGTGCAGATAAAAGAACCCAAGGAGCTTAAGGGCAGCTGGAGAGGAAGCTTCTCTTCCTATGATAAGCTCTGGCTCGAGCTCGGCTGCGGCAAGGGCAGATTTACCGCAGGCACCGCAAAGGAGAACCCCGACGCAATGCTGATTGCCGTTGAAAAGGTTGCCGATGCAATGGTAACGGGTATGGAACGAGTATGCGATGAGGGCATTGAGAATATCCGCTTCATCGAAATGGATGCACTCGAGCTGCGCGAGGTGTTTGAGAATGCGGAGATTGAACGCATTTTCGTTAACTTCTGCGACCCATGGCCGAAAAGCCGCGATGCAAAGCACAGACTTACGGCACCCGGCTTCCTGCGCAGCTACGCAGACCTGCTGCCGCTTGGCGGAGAGATTCACTTCAAGACCGATAACAGACCGTTGTTTGACTGGTCGGTTGAGCAGATGACAGCTGAAGGCTGGGAGCTTAAAGAGGTAACAAATGACCTGCACGCAAACGGCATCTCGGGAGTTATGACCGACTACGAGGCGAAATTCCACGCGCAGGGCATACACATAAACAGACTCGTCGCGGTGAAAACGAAGGATACCAAGGACGGCACCTCGGGTGAGGTTGCGCGCCTTCGCGATGCCGCACTCAGCGATGCAAGAGGAAAGGCAGAGGAAAAATGAGATTTATAAGCTGGAATGTCAACGGCCTGCGCGCCGTTGTGAAAAAGGGCTTTGAGGATATATTCTGGTCACTTGATGCGGACTTTTTCTGCCTTCAGGAAACAAAGCTGCAGGAGGGACAGATAAGCCTCGACCTGCCCGGCTACGAAAGCTATTGGTGCTACGCCGAAAAGAAGGGCTACTCGGGTACCGCAATCTTCACAAAGCATACCCCGATTTCCGTGAAATACAACCTCGGCATACCCGAGCACGATACCGAGGGCAGGACCGTAACGCTTGAGTACGAGGACTTTTACCTTGTCTGCGTTTACACCCCCAACTCGCAGGACGGTCTGCGCCGCATTGACTACCGTATGAGCTGGGAGGACGATTTCAGAGAGTATCTTTGCGAGCTTGACAAGTCTAAGCCCGTAATCGTCTGCGGTGATATGAATGTCGCGCACGAGGAAATTGACCTTAAAAACCCCACAACCAATCACTTTAACCCCGGCTTTTCCGATGAGGAGCGCGGCAAGTTTACCGAGCTTTTAGATGCAGGCTTCATTGACTCCTTCAGAAGCCTTTATCCCGACCGCCGAGATGCGTATTCATGGTGGAGCTACCGCGCCGCCGCACGCGAAAGAAATGTCGGTTGGCGTATTGATTATTTCGTCGTGTCCGACAGACTCCGCGGGAACATAAAGGACGCATATATCCTGCCCGAGATTATGGGCTCTGACCACTGCCCAGTAGGACTTGATTTGCTATGGTGAAGATAGGTAATGTTGAAATAAACGGCCGCTTTACGCTTGCACCGATGGCGGGTGTGAGTGATTTTGCCTTCCGCGCAATCTGCACCGAATTAGGTGCTGCGCTCACAACCACCGAGATGGTCAGTGCAAAGGCGCTGTGCTACGGAGATAACAAGACCAAGTCACTTTTGTACAACCCCGAAATCTGCCACCCCTTTGCAGCGCAGATTTTCGGACACGAGCCTGAGTTTATGGCAGATGCCGCACCTATGGCACTTGAATACTCGGGCGCGGAAATTCTCGATATCAACATGGGCTGCCCCGTGGGCAAAATCGTCAAAAGCGGTGACGGCTCGGCGCTTATGCGCGAGCCTGAGCTTGCAGGCAGAATTATCGAGAGCGTTGTAAAGGCAGTTGATGTTCCCGTAACCGTCAAATTCCGCAAGGGCTTTGACGGCGGCAATGTGAACGCGGTTGAGTTTGCGAAAATCGCGGAGCAGGCAGGTGCGTCGGCAATTGCCGTGCATGGCAGAACGCGTGCGCAGATGTACGCAGGCCGCGCGGATTGGGACATTATCCGCGATGTCAAAAAGGCGGTTTCCATACCCGTAATTGCAAACGGTGATATTTTCAGCGCCGAGGATGCGGTGCATATTCTGCGCTATACAGGCTGCGAGCTTGCAATGGTCGGCCGCGGCAGTTTCGGCAATCCGTGGCTTTTCGAGCAGGCAAATGCTCTCGTTGAGGGCAGAGAGGTACCCGGGCTTCCGCCGCTTGCGGACAGAATCGACCTTGCGGTGCGGCAGACGGAGATGTATGCCGAGCTTAACGGCGAGCGCCTTGCCTGCCTTGAGGCCCGTCATCAGATTCCGTGGTATCTCAAGGGCGTTGCAAACGCAGGCTATTACAAGCAGCAGCTTGTCAAAGTGGAAACCCTTGAGGAGCTGCATAAGATTGCACGCGGAATAAAGAGAGACCTTGTATGAAAAAATCCGTAAAAATTCTTGTAATAGTGCTTGCACTCGCACTTGCGGCATTCGTAGCTTACAGGCAGCTTGCTCCGCACGGGGAGGCTGAGAATACCGACAACGCAGCGCCGACGGACAAAATAATAATCGAGGCGGAAAACGCAGAGGAAAACAAGGTAACACCACTTGAACTCAATGCCGACTACGCGGTGGTAAGCTCCGTTTTCGGCAGCTCCTATGAGATTACCGACAAGGCAACGCTCAATGACCTTGAGGATTTGCTTTCGCCTAAATACGGCGCAAAGAAAGCGCCGCAGTCAAGCTCGTACTTCAATGTCTGCTTCTACTGCGGCAACGAGTGCGTAGGTATGGATATCTATATCGATGAGGACGCGGTGTTTGCCGACTCGGGTGACGGCCCGTTTCTCGTGGTCGGAGACCCCTACAAAATATCGGCAATAATTAAATAAAAAAGACACCCGATGGGTGTCTTTTCTTTTTTTTATTTTGCCCACAGAGTGGGAGGGTAAGTGCCGTTTTCGTGGAGCTTTGTGAGCGCCTCAACAGCGCCCTGCTTGTCCTCCTTGTAGGTGATGCCAAACCAACGGTCGTGGGTGCTGAGGGCGGAAATCCTGATTTTGCCCTTTTCGGTAAGCTCGTCCATCATAACGGGCAGCAGGCATTCCGCCTTGAGATTGTCTGAGGGAACTGCGGCAAGAAAATCGGCAAAATACTTTTCCATAACGGGCAGTATGTCCTGATGATAGCCCCAGAGATTCATGGATACGAAGCAGTTGGGGTCAAGCACGGGACCGTCCTCGGATTCCGAGGTGTCGCGGATAGTGCCGTCGGGCATGAGCTTGATTTTGTAGGTCTCCTTGACCTTTTTGAGATAACCGTTTTCAACATCGCATACGCCGCGGGTAACCGTACCGAATTCGCTTACGGTGTTTTTAAGGCGGTAGGCAACCATTGTGGCATCTGCTGCGCCGTTGAGCTTTTCAAGCTCGGCGGAGATTGTTTCCAATGCGCTGCGACCGTAGTAATCGTCGGCATTCATAACGGCAAAGGGACTTGTGATGCAAGCTTTTGCGCAGATAACCGCGTGAACCGTGCCGAAGGGTTTTGCTCTGTCGGCAAACTCGGGTCTTGATTCGGTGAAGCGGTCAACGGTCTGGAATGCGTAGTCGATTTTTATGCCGGTGCTGCGCTCAATGCGGTCGCCGAAAAGTGATTTTACATCATCGAAAATTTCGGGCTTAAGT
The DNA here is from genome assembly GCA_045643645.1 of Oscillospiraceae bacterium. Taxonomy (GTDB): domain Bacteria; phylum Bacillota; class Clostridia; order Oscillospirales; family Oscillospiraceae; genus F23-B02. The sequence continues at coordinate 2,126 of JAZULF010000101.1, read as the reverse complement.
ATCAGAACAATTTTGTTAAAGCCTGCGGCAACGGCGTCATAGATGGCATATTCCATAAGAATTTCGCCGTCGGGACCGAGTCGCTCAATCTGCTTGACTCCGCCGTAGCGTGAGCCGAGACCTGCAGCCATAACAACAAGGGTTTTATCCATTGCTTATCTCCGTTCTAAAAAATGTGCATACAGAATATTTCAAAATGTTGATTTTGTCAAATTATTTTACGCTGTGCCGCGGATAGCTCGTTGTGCGGAAGAGCTCCTTCTCGTCAGCGGATTTAAGCCAGGCAAGGTAGGTTTCGGGCCAATGCTGCATGAGAATTGCGGAGTTGTTCGCATTCTGATAGGTGTCGACAATCATGGAAACGAGCTGCTCGTAGTAGTAATCCTGCTCGCCGCCTGTCACCTTCGTTGCGGTCAGCTTTCTTGCGTAGCGCATGAAAATGTTGAGTGCCATCGAGATTATCTCACCTGCGGGAGTTCTTTCACCCTGCCTGCGTCTTGTGGGGAGCTTTGTTATGCGCTGCACCTTTTCGAATGCGGCAAGCTCGTTCCACTTTTCAATCAGCGAGCAAAGCTCATCGGCAAGCTCTGCGTTGCCGTCAAGCAGGAAGCGCAGAAAGGTGCGCAGCTCAAAATCAAAGCCGCCGATTTTGCTCTTCATATATTCCATGATAATGCTCTGATATCCGCCGCCGATGTATTTCTCGGGGGAGATAAGCAGGTCATCAAGGCAATCCATAAGAAGGTCAACGGCAATCTCCTGGTCATCGATTGTCGTGTATTTTGCGTCGGTAACATCAAGCTGCTTCATAAGCGCGTCAAACTGCACGGACATTTTGTCCCTGAGTCTTGCGTATTCCTCAGCACCGCGGCGCGCGCTGCAGGGCAGATACAAATCCGTGCCGTAGCGGGTGAAGCCCCAGCTGCAGATAGGCACGCGAGGTACGGCGTCTATCTCGGACACGATGTTGAAGATGTTGTCCATATAGCAGTTTGCGCGGTCATAAACGGTGCAGGGGGTTGCGAAGGTGTAGCAGAAGATGTTGTCCTTCGGCACATCGCTTTCAAGATTGAGTCTTGCGCCGAGAAGATTTGCAATTGCAGCACCGCGGCTGAAGCCGACAACCCACAGCTTAATCTTTTTCCTGTTGAAGCCGTGCGCTTCTATGTATGCCGAAAGCGCATCGTAAGCCTTGTCGGCAGCGTTTTTGAAGCCGACGGAATGGTCGGGGCAGCTTTCGTCAACAACATGCACATTGCTGACCCACTCACCGCCGTAGCGGTGGCTGCGGATTACAACGGGAATGAGGTGGTAATCGTTTTTGATTCGCTTTGCCGCAAAGGCATAGCCGCAGCTGTCGTCGGTAGGACTTGTTGCGTCAAATTTCCTGGTGTGAATTGTTCTGTCATCGCAGCCGATTGAGCGCAGTATGCCGCGGATGTGTATATCGCCGTCAGCCTTGTGCGAGAATGCGGGCATACTCAGACCCAATGACATGAGGCACAAATCGTGTCTGTATGAGCAGCCGGAGCCGTCGAAAAAGCTGTCGGAATATTCAAAGGGCAGGGAAGCAACGGTGTTGAATTTTTCGCGGCACGAAAGCAGCAGATTTGCGGTAACTGTACCCGCCACGGGGTATCCGTTCGTTCCGTCAAAATAGTATTTCAAATCAGTCATAAATCACAGCTCCGAAATTTGTCATATATGAAAAATTATAGTATCAATCTGTCGCATAGGCAAGTATTTTTATTTACAAGACAATGGAAAAGATATAGAATATAACCATATATATACACAACGCAAAGGGGTGTCGGGATGAGTAAACTGAAAAGAGCGGCAGTTATGCTGCTTGCGGTGGTAATGCTCGTCGGGCTGATGCCGCAGCAGGCAGATGCTGCGGGCAGCGCGAAGCTTATCGCACTTACATTTGACGACGGTCCGTCCTCGGCAAACACTACAAGATTGCTTGACGGACTCAAGGCACGAGGAGTGCATGTAACCTTCTTTATGGTAGGACAGATGGTAAAGAACAACCCCTCTCTCGTCAAGCGCGCATGGCAGGAGGGACATCAGATATGCAACCATACCTACAGCCATGCGACTCTGACAAGCCTTTCGGATTCTGC
>JAZULF010000100.1:0-1679 GCA_045643645.1 Oscillospiraceae bacterium | reverse complement strand
GCGGTATCTTTTTTCGTCATAGTACTTGACCTATCTTGCGTAGCGGTTTATAAATTCCGCTTTGGTTTTTGAATACATTATTTTCTGGCTGCTGTACAGACCGAAGTAACCCGAAAGCATATAGGATATGCCGCAGGCAAGGGCAAAGTAGATAAGTCCGTCTGCATTGAACAGCTCAACGGCGAGGACAATTGACGCCACGGGGCAGTTGACTGCGCCGCAGAATACCGCAACGAGCGCAAGCGCCGCGGCAAACTGCGCAGGCAATCCCAGCACAGGTCCGAGCACGCAGCCGAGGGTTGCGCCGATGAAGAAGGTCGGCACAATCTCGCCGCCCTTGAAGCCGAAGCCGATTGTTATCGCGGTGAATACTATCTTCCAGAAAAATGCCCAATTGGGCGCGATACCCTCGCACAGTGCGCTCTCGATTATATCAGTGCCCGTGCCGTTGTAGTTATAATTGCCGACAAGCGCAGTCAGTGCAACGATGATTACACCGCCGACAAAAACGCGCAGATACGGATTTTTAAGCTTCGCACCCGCAAGCTTTTCGGTGCGGTGCAGTGTGATGCAAAAGGCAATGCTTACAAGCGCACAGACAACTGCGAGAATGCACACGCGGATTATTGTCAGCACATCGAGCGGCTGATATGCAAGCACAAAGCGCATAGGCTCAATTCCGATAAGGCGCGAGATACCGTAAGCAACCATTGATGCCACAAGGCAGGGCAGGAATGCCGAATAGTACAGAATGCCGACGGAGATAACCTCAAGTGCGAACAGCGTTGCGGTCAGCGGAGTGCCGAACAGTGCCGCGAACACCGCGCTCATACCGCAGAGTGTTACAAGGCGCATATCCTTTTCATCAAGACCGAGGAAGCGTCCGATGCGGAAGCCGATGCCGCCGCCGATTTGCAGTGCCGCACCCTCACGGCCTGCCGAGCCGCCGAACAGATGCGTGATTGCGGTTGCGACGAATATTACGGGCACGAGCAGAAGGTCAACCTTCTGTCCCTCGTGAATGGAATCAATGATGTTGTTTGTGCCCTCGCCCTCGGTTTTTGTAACGCGGTACAAGGCGGCAATAACAAGGCCTCCGAGGGGCAGCAGGAACACAAGCCAGGTGTGAGCGCCGCGGAAGTCGGTTGCTCTGCTCACAGTATAGTGAAATGCCGAGCCGACAAGACCGCAGACAGCACCCGTAACAGTCGCGAGCATCACCCAGCGGTAAAACGAACGGAAATATGCCAGCACTCGTCCTGCTGATTTTTTGATTTCTGCCACGGCATTCACCTCCCGATTACTCAGATAACTTATTTAATATATAACGCAAGCACCTGCTTGTCCAGTGGTTTATTCTCCCCACCCGAGTTATTTTACATATCTTACTTGATTTTTGCGCGGCAATTGGTTACAATATAACGCACATAAGAAAAAGGAGTGGCGATTATGGCAAAACTCGCAGCTGCAATCAAGGAAATCTGGCACGACAGAAAAAGAATTCTCGGTATGCCCATCACCTTCACAAGATATGCCCTTAGCGCTGACCGCCTTTTCCTGAAGCGCGGATTTCTGAATGTAACCCAGGACGAAATCGTGCTTTACCGCGTGCGCGACCTGCGCATTTCAATTAACCTCTGGCAGAGAATCTTCGGTGTCGGCACGGTAAGAGTTGTTTC
>JAZULF010000099.1:0-3721 GCA_045643645.1 Oscillospiraceae bacterium | reverse complement strand
TGACCGTCAGACGGGTAAGACCGCAATCGCCCTCGACGCAATCATCAATCAGAAGGGCAAGGATGTTATCTGCATTTATGTTGCAATCGGTCAGAAGGAATCCACCATTGCAAATGTTGTTGAGAAGCTCCGCAAGGAAGGTGCAATGGATTACACCATCGTCGTTTCCGCAAACGCTTCCGAGCCTGCACCTATGCTGTACATTGCTCCTTACGCAGGCGCAGCAATGGGCGAGTACTTCATGTACAAGGGCAAGGATGTCCTCATCGTATACGATGACCTCAGTAAGCAGGCAACCGCTTACCGTGAGATTTCTCTGCTTCTCCAGAGACCGCCCGGACGCGAAGCATATCCCGGCGATGTCTTCTATCTGCACTCCAGACTTCTTGAGAGAGCAGCCCGTCTCAGCGAGGAGGCAGGCGGCGGCAGCATGACCGCACTGCCCATCATCGAGACCCAGGCAGGCGATATCTCCGCATATATCCCCACGAATGTCATCTCCATCACCGATGGTCAGATATTCCTGGAATCCGACCTGTTCCATTCAGGCGTCCGTCCCGCAATCAATGTCGGTCTGTCCGTATCCCGCGTAGGCGGTGCGGCACAGATAGCGGCAATGAAGCAGGTAGCAGGCCGTCTGCGTGTTGACCTTGCACAGTACCGTGAGCTTGCATCCTTTGCACAGTTCGGCTCTGACCTCGACAAGGCAACCCGCGACACTCTGCACCGCGGCGCCCGTATGACCGAGATACTCAAGCAGGGTCAGTACTGCCCCATGTCGGCACCTGACCAGGTAATCGCAATCTTTGCAGCAAGCGAAGGCTACACCGACGACATCGAGCTTTCCGACATCGCTCGCTTCGAGGCTGAGGTAATCGAGTATGTAAATCGCAATTACCCCGAGCTCAACGGCGAGATTATGAGCGGCAAGAAGCTCAATGCCGACCAGCAGGCAAAGCTGCGCGCATGCATTGAGGCATTTAAGAGAACATTTTGATGAAATTAACTGAAAGGAGGGGCTTAAATGGCTAATATGCGAGCTATAAGGACGCGAATTAAAAGCGTCAAGAATACTCAGCAGATAACCAAGGCCATGAAGATGGTGGCGGTAAGCAAGCTGCGCCGCACTCAGGCGGGCATGGTGGCTTCACGCCCCTTCACCGAAAAGAGCCAGGAGGTACTGAATACACTGCTGGCAGGCGGTTCAGGACTTGAAAACCGCTTTATACAGCCTCGCAAGGAGGTTAAAAAGGTCTGCTATGTGCTTTTCGTGGGCAACCGCGGCCTTTGCGGAATGTATAACAGCGCAATCATGCACTTCATGCAGGATATTGCAGCTGAGGAAACGCGCCCGTACTGCGTGGTAGTATGCGGCCGCTGGGGCAAGGATGTCATTGCAAAGAGCAATATGCCCGTGCTTGAAACCTTCTCCGAATTAAGCGACACACCCAATGCAGTCGAGGCACTTACTGTTTCCGAATATATCAAGGAGCTGTATCTTAGCGGCGAGGTTGACGAGGTACATCTTGTATACCAGCGCTATATCTCAGCTCTGAAGCAGGAGCCCTGCAGCGAGCAGCTTCTGCCCGCAAAGCCCGAAACCACCGAGAACAAGGGAAGCAAGGTATTTACATTTGAACCTGACCCCGCGAGCGTTCTCGAGAGCGTAATGCAGCTTTATATCAACAACAAGGTCCTTTCCGTAATGCTGGACGCAAAGTGCGGCGAGCACAGCTCCAGAATGACGGCAATGACCGCGGCAACCGACAGCACCAAGGAGCTCATCGGCGAGCTCGGTCTGTCACTCAACCGCGCACGCCAGGCGGCAATTACCACGGAAATTTCCGAAATTGTTGGCGGTGCAGCGGCACTCAAAAAGAAGAAATAACCCCTGAATGTAGGAGGTATCCGAATGGAAAATGGTATCGTCAGAAGGGTTATAGGCCCTGTTGTAGACGTTCAGTTTCCCTCCGGCAAGATGCCGGACATCTATAACGCAATAGAAGTAGAGCTCGAAGGCCGTAAAATCGTCATGGAGGCAGTTCAGCACCTCGGCGATAACAGCGTTCGATGCATCTCTCTTTTCTCCACCGACGGAATGTCCCGCGGCTGCCGCGCTGTTGATACAGGCGCACCCGTAAAAATGCCCGTCGGCGAGGAAACCCTCGGCAGAATGTTCAATGTCGTTGGCGAGCCCATCGACGGCAAAGGCCCCGTTGCCGATGCAGAGTATCTGCCCATTCACCGTCAGGCTCCTGCCTTCACCGATGTAACCCCGTCAACCGAGATGCTCGAAACCGGTATCAAGGTCATCGACCTGCTTGCACCTTACTCCAAGGGCGGCAAGATTGGTCTGTTCGGCGGCGCAGGTGTCGGCAAGACCGTTCTTATCCAGGAGCTTATCCGCAATGTTGCTTACGAGCACGGCGGCTACTCCGTATTCGCAGGTGTCGGCGAGCGTTCCCGTGAGGGTAATGACCTCTGGAACGAAATGACCGAATCCGGCGTTATTAACAAGACCGCACTGGTCTTCGGTCAGATGAACGAGCCGCCCGGAGCGCGTCTTCGTGTTCCTCTGTCCGGCCTTACCATCGCAGAAAACTTCCGCGATAAGTCCGGCCAGGATGTTCTGCTGTTCATCGACAACATATTCAGATTTACTCAGGCAGGCTCCGAGGTTTCCGCACTGCTCGGCCGTATGCCCTCTGCAGTTGGCTACCAGCCCACCCTTGCAACCGAGATGGGCGCTCTTCAGGAGCGTATCACCTCCACCAAGGACGGCTCTGTTACCTCTGTTCAGGCAATCTATGTCCCTGCAGACGACCTTACCGACCCTGCACCTGCAACCGCATTTGCTCACCTTGATGCAACCACCGTTCTGTCAAGAAGCATCTCCGAGCTGGGTATCTATCCCGCAGTTGACCCCCTGGAGTCCACCTCCCGTATCCTTGACCCGCTGGTACTGGGCAAGGAGCATTACGAGACCGCACGCGCGGTACAGGCTGTGCTTCAGAAGTACAAGGAGCTGCAGGATATAATCGCAGTTCTCGGTATGGACGAGCTCGGCGTTGAGGATAAGGCAGTCGTTAACCGCGCACGCCGTATCCAGCGCTTCCTTTCTCAGCCCTTCCATGTTGCAGAAAACTTCACCGGTCTGGCCGGTAAGTATGTAAAGATGGAGGACACCATCCGCGGCTTCCAGGCAATCCTCGGCGGCGAATGCGATGACCTGCCCGAGCAGGCATTCATGATGGCAGGCACCATCGACGATGTGCTGAAAAAGCGCAATGAGATGTAAGCTATGGAAAATAAGATTCATTTCCAGGTAACAACCGCAGACGGAGCAATCTGCGATGTAATGGCCAATTATGTTTCCGCACCGCTCATTGACGGCGATGTAGGCATTCTTGCAGGTCACGCACCCATGATGGCAGCTCTCAAGGAGGGCGTAGTTAAGTACAAGGTCGATGATGAGGAGCATTATGCTGCAATCAGCGGCGGCGTACTCAGCGTTGCGGATAACGAGCTTATTATCCTTGCAAGAAGCGCTGAAAAGGCCGAGAGCATTGACCTTGCCCGTGCTCAGGCAGCTGAAAAGCGTGCAAGAGAGCGCATCGACTCAAAGTCTGCAGAATGGGATATGAAGCGCGCAGAGTTAAGCCTCAGCCGCGCACTTGCCCGCGAAAAAGCTTATAGCTTCTTGAATAAGCAATAAGTAAAA
>JAZULF010000098.1:0-3529 GCA_045643645.1 Oscillospiraceae bacterium | reverse complement strand
AGTTTTCGGCGGCAAGCATTCCTGCGTGAATACCGCCGAGAGGTCCCTTCAGAGCATACTTATCCGCAACGAAGCAGGTGCCCTCAACAGGCTTTGAGTAGCCCGAAATGATGATGTCATCAATGCCGAGTGCGCGAAGCTTGCTGACCTGATGCTCAATCAGCGTAACGCCGTTCCATATAAGCTCTGCCTTGCAGGTGCCCATACGCGAGCTTAGTCCGCCGGCAAGAATAATTGCCGAGATTTTATCTTCCTTTTGTTTCATTCGGCATCTATCCTTACAACATTTTTGACGCAGCGTTTTAAGTTTTCATCTCCGAAAACAATAAGCTGCAGTGAATTGTCGTCCTTGAGTATGAGATATGCGTTATGACTTTCCGGGGCGGAGATTGTTGCGCGGTATTCATCTGAGGCGCTCACCGTTGCGGTGCTGAAATCATTGCCGCATATGCCGCAGAGAGCAATGCCCTGAGCGTCGATTTCAATAGTTTCGCCCTTGCCGTTGACGATTGTACCCTTGACGGGGCTGAGCTTTAAGCTGTCAATCGCAACGGTGCTGCCGTTTACAATGACAGCGCCATCAACCTCAGGCGTGCGAGTTGTCAGATGAACAACCGCAAGAGCTGCAGTCAGCAGCGTAAGTGCCGCTATGACTGCGAGTACGCGTTTTTTCACATTCCCCATCCTTTCCGAATACCGGCTCGAGCTTCCGTGCAACGCTGCCTGCGATAACGCCGCAGACAGTGCCGCTTAAAAGCGCCACGCTTGCATAAAGCATAAGCACAATGCCGTGCAGATTAAAGACAATCATATTTGCAACAAGGCAGGCGGTAAACGCCGCAACGGCGTTTGCGATAATCATGCTCTCGTCTTTTCCGATGCCTGCTTTTCTTGTCAGCCACAGTATGCAGTCAATTGCAAGGCCGGGGAGAATGTAGCCTAAGGGCGCCAATGCGCCCATGCTGCCGACGGTGCCCATGCACAGGGCAATGCCGCTTTGAACGGCGCCCATAAGCGTTGCGCTGCCGAAGCGCGGTACAAATATAGCGGCAACGACGATGAACATAAGCGAAAAGCTTGTTCCTATGCCGCCGGGGATGTGAAGTGAATCTGTGATGATGTTTGCTGCGGGAACAATCAGCTTCTTTGCGAAAATTCCCAAATCGCAGCACAGCGCCATGAATATTAGGCGCTTGAGTCTGTTTCTGTTCATACTTACTCCTTTTCAAACACGGGAAGGCGCAGCGGTTTCCCGCTGCACCCCGGGTACATAACCGTGGCGGAAGCTTTAGGTTATGCACCTCGGAGCGTTTTTTAATGCTTAGTCGATGTGAATGACCTTTTCCATAAGGTCGGTTGCCTTTACATTGGCGTTGTGGAAGCGTGCGCGCTTAACGGTGATTTTGCCGACATTGATTGCCTCGTTGGGACAGTACTCAATGCAAGCCATGCAGCCGATGCAGTCTGTTCCGATGGTGGACTTGCCGTCAGCAATTCTGATGTTGCCCTTGGGGCAGAGCTTTGCACACTGACCGCAGCCGACGCACTTGTCATTGACTGTCATCTTGCTGTTTATGAGCTTGTTGATGTTGCCGAAGCCTGCGCTCTCGATTGCGTTGATAATTCTCTTAGGCGGCTTGGTTTTGCTCTTTACCATTGCCTTGACATCCGCGGCAACCTTTGCAGCAGCGTTATCACTGCGCTTCTGAGCACCCTTTAAGGATGTGGGAGGTATGGTCAGATAGTGGGGCATGAGCCAGATTGCAGAGCAGTGGTTGGACAGACCTGTCCAGTAGTCAAGACCGACGATGTTGTCAATCTTGTGCAGACCGCAGCCCATATATCCGGCGTACTGGATAATGCCGAACTTGTATGCATCGGGCGAAATGTGAATTGATTTTATGTATTGCTCTACAACGCCGGGCAGACCGCCGCCGTAGCAGGGGGATATGAAGCCTACGCGCTTGTATGCGCTTGCATCGGTGATTGCAGGGAAATGGCGCATCATAACGATGTCGGTATCACCGAGGTCCTTTGCAATCTTCTTTGCCATATCAAGACAGTTGCCTGAGCCTGAGTAGCAGTAAATAATATTTTCGCTCATTATATGACTCCTTAGCCTACGACCTTGATTACATCGTAGCTGTCCATATTCTCGATTGCCTTTTTGACCTGACCGATGTTGTGGCAGATAAGAGCCTTGTACTCCTTGCCGTTTTCGGTGAAGGTGAGCTCCTCGGCCTTGCTGCCGAGGCTCCAGCCGCCGCAGTGAAGCAGGTCACCGTAGCGCTCGCAGCGCTCAAACTCGCAGAGCTTTTCAGGCTCAACGCCCTTGCGCTTTCCGGGATTTACACCGCAGCGCAGGAAGATGCGGTAAAGCTCGCGGGGGTTGATGAAGTAATCGCAGTTGCCCGTTTCAACAGCCTCGGCGCCGCAGGAGTTGCGGGAGGTGATGTGATAGAGCTTTACATCGGGCTGATGCTCGCGCATGTATGCGCCGAATACCTGCTGCAGGCTGTCGTGGAATGCAAACTGCTCCCTGAGCTCGGGGTAGTTCTTCTCAAGGAAGTTCTTTGCGGCATAATCGCGGGTGAGGATTACGCACTTCTTGCCGAGCATCTTGTCGAGCATATCAGCAGCCTGATTGTTGGAAATGTGGGTTGCAAATGCGGGGTCATATACATGGTCGATGCCGATTTTCTTAAGACCGTCAATAACCTGCTCGTAGGTGAAGCTGTACTTGGGAACCTTGAAAAGCTCCTCAAGCTGCTTGAGCACGCAGGAGCAGACCATTGCGGCGGTTTCGGTGCCGTAGCTGTGGGCGAAGTAAATCTCCTCGTCCTTGTGCTCCTTCATGAACAGAGCACCCGTGGGGCAGACATTGACACAGCGTCCGCAGCGGATGCAGCCGTCAGCCATAAGACCGTTCGGTGTGCCTACGGTCTGACCCTTTTCGGTCTTGACCATACCGAGAATGCCGACACCCTGAGCCTTGCACACATCGGTGCAGCGGCGGCACTTGATGCACTTGTTGGGGTTGCGGATGATGCTGCCGGTGGAGTCGTCGATGACAAAATCGTGCTCCTGAATTTCAAAGGGCAGCTCGTCAATGCCGAACTCAAGCGCCTTGTCCTGCAGCTCACAGAAGCCATCGCGGACACAGTCGCAGAAGTAGCAGTCCTTGCAGAACTTGGGGTCAAAATCGGGTGCCTTGGTGGAGCCTATGCGCAGGCAGTGATGGCAGTCAACGGTGTGCTGACGGAACATCTCCTGCACGGTAGCCTTGCGCTTTGCAAACAAGTCCTCGTTGTCGGTGGTGATTACCATGCCGTCTTTTACCTTGCTTGCGCAGGCAAGCCCGTCCTTGTCCTCGCCCTCAATCTGAACGATGCACAGCTTGCAGGAGGCCTTGGTCTTCATACCCTCGTATGCGCAGAGAGTGGGGATGGCTACGCCGTTTGCCTTTGCCGCCTCAAGAACGGTAATGCCTTCATCTACGGCGATTTTGTTTCCGTTAAGAATAATGTTA
>JAZULF010000097.1:0-4939 GCA_045643645.1 Oscillospiraceae bacterium | reverse complement strand
CATTGCAGTATGCTCCGAAGCGCTGCGCAAGCTCAATCTCAAAGCCGGTGAGCTCATCGCCCTGCATAAAGGTATACGGTTCGGCTAAGCCGCTCGTTCCGACGATGAATGTTCTGTCCGGATTGGAAGGCTTCTCAATTTCAGGGATGGTATAGTCATTTTTGACCGCCCAGCGCTGAACCATATCATCAAGCGTACCGTCTTCCTTAACGCTGTTAATGAAGGCGTTCAGCTCGTCGGCGGCATTCGGAATTTCAGTCTTGCGGCTGATTGCAACGGCAACATCGCCGCCCGGTCCTATAATATTGTCGCTGTGAAGGCGAATATCGGTTTTGCCGGTATTCCTGCGTGCCTCATAATAGTTAAGGTCAAGCGCATAGGCATCGGCTTTTCCGCTTGTAACCTGCATAATACCGTCTGTTTCACCGTTGACATATATGAATTTTGCATTCGGATACTTAGCTTCAGCTTCGGTTCCCGTCGTGGTTGCCGCCTGAACTGCAATAGTGATGGACGGGTCGTTCAGGTCGGGGTCTGTGTGAACATCGATAGCGTCTTTGCGGCACATAAGCACCGTTCCGCCATAATATGTGGGAACAGTAAAATCGAAGTTTTCTTCGCGTTCATCCGTAATTGATATGCTGCTTGCAACGACATCCGCCTTTCCCGTCTCAATGGCAGGGAACAGTGCTGCACTGTTCATTGCGACAAATTCCAGCTTGAGATTCAATTCGCGGGCTATCGTATAGAGCAGTTCAATCTCGTATCCGACGGGGAGCTTATCCTCTCCGGTATAGGACATCGGCTCATATCCTGCCGGATCATAAGCAACACGAAGCGTTTCGGCGGATGAATCGGAAACGGCATAGGACTCGCGGTCTATAACCTTGATTTTCTCATCTGAGCTGAACCACTTTTCGCGCAGAGCATCCAGCGTTCCGTCCTCGCGGTACTTCTCTATGCACCCGTTGAAGGGCTCACGCAGCGCGTTTCCGTCCGAGAACAACATACCGTAGGAATCCTCGGATACCTTGGTCGGAAAAATGGCAAAATCGCTGTATGACGCCGTAATATTCTGAGCTATCGGCTCGTCTAAAATTGCGGCCTCAATATCTCCCTTGCTCAGTGCAGCGCATATTGCTGCATTGTCATCATAGTACTTGATTTCGACATCCGGATATGTCTCCTTGAACCTATTTCCGAGCACCGATGCAGTGTTATCTCCGATGACGGCTGCTCCGAAGTCGTCAAGCGATGCATACTTCTTGTCGCTTTCGGTGTTCTTCCCGCAGCCGGTTAAGGCTGTGCACAAGGAGCAAAGCAACAGAATTACAAGAACAAATGACAGAATGCGTTTATTTGTCTTCATATAGCTCTCTTTCCTGCCGTGAATTATACGGCAAAACGTATTTATCAATACAAGTACATATGATTGTATCACAGATATATAACTATTTCCACTTGTCAGGCAGTTTTGTTGCGGGTAATGCCGCAGTTGAATAGCAAAAGCTCCGCAGTAATAACTGCGGAGCTTTTGCTGTCTGTATGAAAATGCTTGATTTTTCGTGTCTTTTCCTGCTATCGAAAAGGCAATTTATTTTTTACTGTTTCACCGTCTGCTCAGGGCATTTTGACCTGAAGATATCTGTGTTGAGCAGATTAAGCTTGCCCGCAACCTCTGCCAGCTGAGTTTCAAGGCAGAACAGATTTACACCGGTTTCAAGGAAGTCAAAAACCACATCCATTGTTACGCAAACCGCTATTGCATCAGCAGGCACACCCATCTGGGTTATTATTATGGAATAGCAGGTGAGCGCTCCGCCGGGTATCGGTGGGGAAGCAATTGCGAGAACGACCGCTATTACAAGCAGTACGATGACCTTCTGAATTGTGATGGATACAGAATACATTTCGCACAATGACACACCCACCACAAAATACAATCCTGCGCTGCCCGGCATAAACAGCACCTGGCCGAGTGGAACACCGAAGTCCACAATGCTTTTATCTATGCCCAGCTTGTTCTTGCAGGTTTCGCAGTTCAGGCCGAAAACGGCTGACGAGGATGCCGTTGTAAGTCCGCCTATGAATACGGGCATAATCTTCTTGAGAAGCAGGCCTGCTCCTATCTTTCTGCGCAGCGACAGAAGCACAACGCAAAGAGCAAGGAAGAGTCCGTTGCAGAGCATTGTCAGCAGCAGCGGCTTATATACGCCCATAATGACCGCCATTTTGTCTGTGGCAATAATTGTGTAAATGCTGATGAACACAAAAACCGGAATGAACTTGCTGACATACATCATTATAAGCTGGATAATCTCATTGAACTGGTCTGCAAAGCGCGCAGCGGAGGAAGTGCGGTTGCCGAGGAATATCATAGCCACGCCGAGAATAATCGCCACAAATATTATCTGCAGGGGATTGTTTTCGGTGAACGGAGTGAACATATTGTTCGGCACAATGTTTATTATGATTTCAAGCAGTGCCGAGAAGTCCACTGTCTCCATTCCCCCAGATGTTAAGCTGAAGAAGAAGCTGCAGATTCCCATTGCAAGCAGAGCCGCAACAACCGTCATCATTATAAAACGGCCTATCATAGCCTTACCGATTTTTCCGAAGGTTGCCGTATCACCGATGCTGTAAATGCCGCATAGCACGGAGAAAAACACTATCGGTCCCGACAGAGATGTTACAAGGCGCAGAAACAGATTGGAAACGGGCTCGGCAATCCATAAGCACAGCGCACTCTGCACTGCCTCCGGCAACAGCTTGGTAATCATACCGAGTATCACGGCAGACACTACTGCTATTGCCATGCTTGCCGCCGTGGACTTCTTGCGTTTCTTCTTGATAACAAGAATTATGCAGTTTCTGCCGTCCCGATAGCTCCACGTGGGCGCAAGTCCGAGACCTGCTACCATGCGGTTTATTATGCCGTCTGCATCATCATCGGTTTCAAACGGGTTCAGTGGGCGGCCTGTTACTTTGAGGACTATTCTGTTCTGTCCCAGGCGCTTATCGGTATCAAGGCTGCATTCGCAATCTTCACCGAAGCTGTCTTTATATTTGAGCAGCAGCTCTTCATACATAATACGGAAGCGAATAATATCTCCCTTACCCGTTTCGTTGTTCTCCAAAAAAGCTGTTATCTGTTCACTTGCCTCATCTATGGCGGAGTTGGTCAGAAAAAATTTCATTATTGCGATTCTCCTCGTAATTTCTGTGTTTTCCTTATAATATCACAAATTGCAGAAAACAGAAGATATTTAGAAGATTTTTTGATTTTTCCATTAAAGAAATATGTTGCAAAGCAATTAAATCCGCAGAGAATAATCCCCACGGTCAAATAATAATATGGACAATATGGACCGAAAATGGTCTCGGTGTCGAGGTTGTTTTTTGTATTGCTCTGCTTAATCTTGTCCTCGCTTATTGAGATTGCAGTTCCTTCTGTAATTTCATGATTATCGCTGAAGGTATTCGAGAATTAATGCAGTGCTTCGGCAAAATCAGCGCAATAAATGCGATAAAGTAAAAATGCGCCCCTGAAGTATTCAGACTTTTTTAAGAAAGGAACAAAAAATGTATGTCTAAAACTCACCTGAAAAAATCCCGTTATATTTGTGCTCTGATCATCGTTTTTTGTATGGTCTTAGTCTGCTTGTCGGGCTGCTCCGAAACGGCGGATAACAGTCATCCGGACCTTGTTAAAATCGCTGATAACCTGTACGAAACCACATATACAACGGACTTTGACTGGGGAGATACAGCTTCTGTCGATCTGTCCGGATTCTCCTGCTCTGCTGTTCAGAACGGGCAGTATCGCGGCAGGAACTACGACTGGATATACGCCGACACCGACCTTTGCATAGTCCACACAACTGTCACCGAAAATCGTCCTCATGCAAGTGTTGGCGTAGCAGATATGAGTTTTATAGTCAATGAGGACGGCTCAAATAACTACGCAAAGCTCCCGTTTGTAACAGTCGACGGCATTAACGATGCCGGCGTTTGCATTCAGGTCAATGTAATGCCTTACGGCGAAAACGGCGAGCTTAAGCACACGGAGACCACTGAGGATGATCTTGACGGTGGAAATATCGTCAGATACATTCTTGATTATGCTGACTCTGTTGAGGACGCTCTGGCTCTTTTGAAGGATAAGGACATTCACTCGGAGATGGGCACCGCCGAAGAGCTCCACTGGATGATTTCCGGCCCTGCAAGCAAGACTGACAGCACAATTAAAACCGTTGTTGTCGAAGTGTTCCCCGACGACCTCCACATCACTGAGAATTTTGTTGACGGCAAGCCGATTATGACCAATCTCAATGTGTCCAATTTTGACGGCACAACTGATACGGTTGGCATTGGCCTTGGCTATGAGAGATGGCAGATTCTTGATGAAAACTTCGACCAGGCAAACTCCGTAATGGGCACATTTGACCTGATGGAAAAGGTATACTTCTCAAAAATGTATGACCTTTACGGCGACAGATTCTGGTATTCGGAGTATAACGGTGCTGACCTCACAAAATACTACGATGCCGATACGCTCAAGAGCATGCTGGGCGAAGACAAATACAACTACTATATGGAAAACTATGGCGGCGTTTATTATACAGCTGCCCTTTGGGACGGAGAAAAGACCATCAACGGTGATATTTCCAAGACCGGTATACTGTCACCCGTTGTCGAGTGCGAAGCAGAAGCATACACTGCGCAGAATATGGAAAACGACAGTCTTTGGATTACTATTCATACCTCTGTTTACGATCTTGAAAACCTGACTCTTGACATTCAGCTTCGCGAATCTCAGGACCATCTTCACTTCACAATAGACTGACGGGTACATACAATTCACCAAATATGCTTCAAATCAGATTCAGCCGTTCAACCCCCGTATAGTCCCCAGCGAACGAAGGTCTTTGCACAATGG
>JAZULF010000096.1:0-5400 GCA_045643645.1 Oscillospiraceae bacterium | reverse complement strand
GTGATATCCTTGGATGCACCCTTGCTGTCGGCAATACGCAGTACGAAAGAGGTTGCATCACTTGCCGTATTAGGACGGGTACCGCTGAGCACACCGTCAGAAGACAGGGTCAGCCAATCAGGGCCGGACACCTTGGTGTAGGTATAGGGCTGGGTGCCGCCGGAAACACAGTTGGCAAAATTCAGAGAGGAAACTAATGTCCCAGACCCTCCGGCAGCTACCTTATAATTGCTCGGTACATTCACGGCAAGAGGCTCGCCGACAGGCTCGGTGGTAGTGGTAACAGGGGACGTGACCCACGCCATGGAATAGGTGTCGTTGTTTTGCACACTGTCGACTTCCCATTCTACGCCATTGACATAGACCTTTAAGGATGTGCTGAATTTGTAGTAATTCGCATTGTCGTCGTCAATTCTGATCTGTGTATAGTAATAATAATTCGCCGCGCCGAAAGTCTTACCACTCCACAATTGTCCGGGGTACCAGCCGCCGTTATTGGTGGCAAAGCGAACGCCGGCACCCTCCGTAATGGTGAAATTCGGTATTTTAACAGCAGCGCCGTATACCGGTGTCATAATATCCGATGTTGCACGGATTACTGATATTTCCGTTTTTGTGTCCTCTGCCAGTGCCACTGTCGGCATCAGCGACAGCACCATCACAAGGCAGAGCAGAAGTGCTAAAAGTCTCTTTCTCATCTGTGTACCTCCAATGTAGTTTGCATACATCTTAACAATGTCAGTATATACATATCTCCGCCGTTTGACAAGAAAAAACTTGTTTATTATGACGCGGAGGACTTCGCGCGCTTAAGATGAGATATACACGAAAAAACAAAAGTCCCGACAGAAGCAATTCTGTCGGGACTTTATTTTCAAGCCTTAGTCAATTGTGAAGTGGAGATGGTCCTGCGACTCTCGAACCTGCAGGTCAAGCGTCAGATTGTCGAGGTCGTAAACCGCAGTGTGAACGGTAAGCCACAGACTGCCGCCCTCAATGTTCTGCTCGTGGTATGCTGCCATTTCTCTCTCGACTACCGCGGAGAGAACGCCGGTCTTGGAGATATCGCCGTTTATGGTCGGTTCACCGTCATTGAGCGCGAGGGTGTAGTAAACACCGCCGTAGTTTTCTATGTAGTAGTCATAGGTTTCCTCGCCGATGAGGTCCTTCAGAGTTGCCTCATCGTAGTACTTAGTGAGGTCCGTTCCCGCGCATTCGGAATACCAGAACAATTCGCCGTAGAGGTCATAGTTCTTGGAATAGTACACCTTTTCCATCAGGTCGAAGGTGCCCATAACGGAGTCTGCCTGCTCGTAGTACTTATCTAGAAGCTGCAGTAGAATTCATATCAATCAACTCCTTTAACAGAATATACCGCATTATTCTTTACCGGACAAGAAAATGTACGAGCATAATTAACTGCTCGTTTTTTCTTTTTTTACCATCCTATGAGATTGCTGAATAATTTCTCCGCGGCTGCCCATATTTAATTCATTACCATTCAGAACCTTCTTATCCAACGTTGTTCATTTCTCCGTTTTTGTATTGCATTTATTAATACAACAAAAAACACAGCACCGTGGACGGATAAAATCCGACTGCGGTGCTGCTATGTTATGTTATGAATTTTCAGCTAAAACCTATTCAGCCATTACATATTCGCCGGGTACGTCGATGTAAACATCGGAAAGCGGGAAGGTTGAGCAGGGATGAATGTAGCCGTATTCCTTCTCTGCCCAGCGTCTGCCGTCTGTTACCTCGGGGATGAATACATCACCGGAGATAAGCCTTGAACGGCACCAGCCGCACTCACCGCTTCTGCAGCGCGAGGGTGCTGCAATGCCCGCTCTTTCAATTGCTACCAGCAGAGGCCCATTTGCCTTTGTTTCAATCTCGTACTCCTTGCCGCAGATTTTGACCTTGGCCTTGAAGCTGCAGTCCTTCTTATCCTGCGGATAACCGGGCTGATTCCAGGGGTCCTTGATTGTGCCGAACAGCTCACGGCGGACATGCTTGCGGTCAAAGTCCAGCTTTGCGATTTCGCCATCGAGGAAGTTATACATTGCCTGCGGGCCGCACATAAAGATGCTGACCTCGTCATCGCCTGCGTACTTCTTGATTATGTCCGCAGTGATAAAGCCGTGCTCGAAGCCTTCCTTTTCCTCATCGGAGAGCACATGGACAACATGCACCTTGGGGCACTCCTTAACGATGCTGTCAAGCTCCTTCTTATACACGATGCCGTCTTCGGTACGGGAGCCGAAAATGATGGTGAGGTCAAAATCCTCAAAGGCGTCGCGGATTGCATATGCCATGCCCATGAACGGACTTATGCCGCTGCCGCCTGCAAGCGCAAGCACCTTTTTGGAATCGCGGACATTGTTGTAATACAGATGTCCCTCGGGGCCGGAGATGACGACCTCCTGCCCTACCTGCCAGTTGTCCTGAATGAACGGAGAAACGAAGCCTGCGTCATCGCGCTTGACGGTAATGTTGTATATTCCGTCAAATGCCCATGCAGGACTGCCGCACAGGGAATAGGAACGGGTGGTCTTTGTGTTGCCAATCTGAACTGCAACGCTGACAAACTGTCCTGCCCTGAAGGGCGCCAGCATACCGCCATCCTTCGATTTAAGAACTATGGTCTTTGCGTCGGGGCCGTTCTGACGAATCTCATCGACAATGACTATCTGTCTTTCGGGGTGCATTATCTTCGCCTTTGCATTGGATGCATAGGTCTTGGGCAGGGGCTTTGCAGGTGCGGCGGCTATTGCCTTTTCACGCACCTCGGGCATGGTGGAGAATTTCTTCATATCAAGCAGGCCGATTTTGCCGACTTTAACCTTCAGTTTCATCTTATTTCTCCTCCTTTGCCATATCTCTGAGCACCATTCTGCCAATCATATTGCCGGTGATGATGGATTCGCTGTAGCCGTCGCCTCTCGGACCGGATGCGCCGGTGAACATCAGTCCCTCGATGGGATAGTCGTTCTCGTACATCATCATTCGTGCCATACAGTTGTCCCAGTCGCCTGCTTCATAGCCGTAAACGCCGCCCTCGGGCACGCCGGCATATCTGCAGAAGGTCCACGGAGAAGCAACCTCCATCTCCTCGATGTAAGGCTTGAGGGATACGCCCACGGCCTTCTCATACAGAGAAATGGACTGCTCGGCAAGCTCCTGCTTTTTCTTGAAGTAATCCTTCGGGTCAACATCGCCCCATACATCAGCGCAGTAGGAAGTAGTCATGCTCATCATACAGGTGCCCTCGGGGCTGATATTCGGGTTTACGATGTTGTAGCACAGTGCCGCGCAGCTCTTGATAGGCTCGTCGGTGCACATACGCTTGTATTCGGTTACGGAGTCATTGCCGGGATTGATGAAGATGTTGTAATCCTCGATGCCCAGCTCCTCAGCGGTCTTGTTAAGACCTATGTATACAACGAACATTCTCGCTGAGAACTTTCTTGCATTTGCAAGCTTCAGCTCGCGCTCGGGAATGACATCCGCGGGGATATTGTTTGCGTAGGCAATGGAGGGATTTCCGTTCCAGATAACATGCTTTGTTTCAATCTCGCCCTGGGTGGTCTTCAGACCGCGGACGCGCTTGTTCTCGTCAAAAAGAACCTCCTCTGCGGTGCAGTTGAACCAGCCCTCGCCGCCCATCTTAAGGAAGCTGTTATATACGGCGTTTTCAAGCTCGGAGCTTGTGTGGTCGGGAATATATGCGCCGATGTCAACAAGGCTGCACACCATCATCAGATAGAAGATTGAGGACAGACTGTCGAGATCGACCATCATATAGCTCCAATAAGTCGACATGATTTTCTTTGCATCGGGTGTGAACTTCAATGCATCAAGCACCTTGTTCACGGGATAGGAGCCAACCTTGAGGAAGTTAGGGTACTTCTTCATAAGTACCTTTGTATCGGGATGACCCTTGCTCTCCTCCAGATACTCCAACGCCTGCACGCACTCATCATAAAGCGCGAACATAGTCTGTACGGGCTTTCTGTTGCCGGGAGCATAGAATTCCATCTTGTCCTCGAACTCCTTGCGTCCCATGGGCATTCTTACATCGCGCATAACATCACCGTTTTTATCAACGCTGATAACACGGAAAATGTCGGGGATATGGTGCCATTTGAGTTTTACGTCATACTGCTGCTCAAGGATTTTTCTGACGTCTGCGGGATTTTCCTCCGTACCGATGCTCGCCAGCTCATGGAGCGCGGACTCAAACTCAAATCTGCCGCGCTTGAAGCTTGAGGCAACGCCACCGGGCAGATTGTGGCGCTCGACTATAAGCACCTTTTTGCCGGCACGCGCAAGGGTACATGCTGTTGACAAGCCGCCGTTACCGGCTCCGACAACAACTGCATCATACTTGTACATGGTCTTCTCCTTTTTGTTATTTTTTTGTCTTTGGCTGTATTCAGTATATTCCTGCACGCAACCGGTGTCAATCGTTCATTTGGCTGATTTGCCTTAAAGTTTGCCCGCGCAGACGATACTTTTCGGCAAAACGCACATGAACAGATTTTGTGTGGAAAAACGTCCGACTATTTTTTTGCCGTTCCGGACACGAATTCTGATATAAAAAATCCCCCTGCTTTATTCAAGCAGGAGGTACTCTATGCAAAGTGGCTGTTCACTTTTCCGGATGATAGTATCTCAGCTGGCAGGTCTCGCCGCCTTTTGCAATTGTCTGCGGCAGGCCAAGCTCTGCTTCAAAGCAAGAGCCGATTCCGCGGTCGCCGCACATTGCCATATCGCAAAGCTCTGCAATTTCTTCATCGCTGCAGCCCTGCTTCTGCCATGCTTTTACCAGCGGGCAGTAATGGAAATCTATGTCGAGATGGTCATCGTCACAGCGGACGATATCCATTTCAAAAACCTTCTGTGCGAAGAAGCCGAACAATGCCTTTTTGAGACCCTTGAGCGATGTGCCTACTCCACCCTGCTGCTTGAGCAGATTTCCCTGATAAACACCGCATCTGCGGATTGCGTCAGCAGCATACTTATCACGGGACAATCCATTCTTTGCCGCTTCGTCTGTCAGCAGGTACATCCACAGTGCGCGGTGCTCAAGCTGCTCACGGATACCCACGATAAGCGGATTTTTCTTTATTCTCGGTTCGTTTTTAATAATGCTCATATCTGTTATTCCTATAGCTAAACTGTCATTTTGTGCCGCGATGCTGCGCGGGTACATAAATCAAAGCGAGTGCCGCGAAAATTTCAAGCGTTTACCCGTGCTTGTTTTTGTTCTTTTTAATCAGAACCACTGCGGCTAAAGCAACAACTGCCACGCCGCCTATAATCCACGGCAGAGCGCATTCAAATGAGCTTGTGTCTTCTGATACATCCTTTGCGCTTTCGCTGATTGCGCTGCCCAGA
>JAZULF010000095.1:0-2242 GCA_045643645.1 Oscillospiraceae bacterium | reverse complement strand
TACGCCGCAAGCTGAACGGCAAGCGGTCAAAGGTGCTGACGCGTTACAACTTCTATGAGATGAAGAATTACACATTCGATTTCAACATCTCGACACCGCCCCTTCAAGGCGGTAGCGTGAGTTCAATTCTCACACGGGATACCAAGAGCCGCAGGCGGTTGTTGAAGCGCGAGAAGTTAAGTACCATTTTCCTATACTCACGAAAAAGGTGGCTGACGATAAGACAACACGAGGCGGCTATATGAGGCACTAACCCTAATTGGTAAGGGAGCGGTTTGCTAAATCGCCAGTAGCTTTAACGAGTGTATAGGTTCAAGTCCTATGTGCCTCGCCATCTATGCCAGCATAGTGTAACGGTAACACAGCAGTCTAGAAAACTGTCGCCCGAAAGGGCTTGAGGGTTCAAATCCTTCTGCTGGCGCCACTAGGAATCCCTCCTTGCAAATATATAAGCCGTAACCCGTAAGAAACGGCTCTGTTGGCGCAGCTCCCGTGCAATTCGGGCAGGGTAATAAACAATGAAAGGTGTCCGCGATGGTTGGCAAGTTAACAGACTTACAAAAGCGCGCAATCGTTGCGGCTTATGTTGAGTGTCAGAATTACGCCGAAGTTGGCAGGCAATTCGGTGTGAGCGCAAACACTGTAAGAAATGTGTGCGCATCAGATTCGGAATTTGAGAAAAAATTACGCGAGAAAAAAGAACAGACCGCAAATGATGTTTTGGCGTTTATGGAGCAGCAAAAGGGGCTTGTCAATGACATTATCCTTAAAGGCTTAAACGCATTAAACACGCCCGGCAAGCTTGAGGGCGCAACTCCCTCGCAGATAACAACGGCAATCGGCACTCTTATAGACAAGTTTACGAACATTCCCACAAGCTACGGCGCTGAGATAGAGGACGACCCGTTGACAAAGGCGCTCAAGGAAGAAGCGGAGAAACTCAATGCCGATAAGCAATAAGCAAAAACAAATACTTGCGTTTCCGTACACAAAGTATGACGCGCTGATATGTGACGGCTCTATACGAGCAGGCAAGACAATGTTTATGGTTGTCGCGTTTATTGACTGGGCAATGCGTGAGTTTAACAATCAGCGTTTCGGCATCTGCGCGAAAACTGTGGATTCTGCGAGTAAAAACATAGTTGCTCCGTATCTCGCGCTGACATACTGGAAATACAAGTATCAAGTGCGCTGGAAGCGGTCAGAGAAATTGCTGATTGTTAGGCGCGGTAACACTGAGAATGTATTTGAGATATTCGGCGGTAAAGATGAAAGCTCGTTTGCGCTTATCCAAGGGCGCACGCTTGCCGGTGTTCTGATAGACGAGGTAGCGCTACAGCCTCGCTCGTTTGTTGAGCAGGCGCTAGCACGATGCTCTGTCGAGGGCTCTAAGATGTGGTTTAACTGTAACCCCGAGAGCCCACAGCATTGGTTTTACCGCGAGTGGATACTCAAGGCAAAAGAGCGCAACGCCCTGCATCTGCACTTCACGCTTGAGGATAACCCGTCATTGTCGCAGAAAATCATAGACAGATACAAAGCGATGTACACGGGCGTGTTCTACAATCGTTACATTTTGGGCGAATGGGTGCTTGCCGAGGGCTTAATATATGCGTTTGACGATGAGCGCAACCGCGACAACGAGGCGCACAACGGCTTGTGGTACATATCCGTTGACTACGGCATCATGAACCCATTCTCGGCGCATCTGTGGTGCTTGCAGGGCGGTGTAGCTTACTGCGTTGATGAATACTACTATGACGGCAGAGAGAGCGGCAGACCGCGCACAGATGAGGAGCACTACTCCGAAATAGAGAGTTTGGCAAAGGGCAAGAACATTGAATACATCGTGATTGACCCGTCCGCAAGCTCGATGATAGAAACGATATACCGCCACGGCAGGTACGATGTCCGCAAGGCTAAGAACGATGTCAAGGGCGGTATCGGCGCAATGGGTACGCTGTTGCAGGCTGGCAGGCTGAAATACAGCGACAAGTGCGTAAACAACATAAAGGAATTCGGGCTTTACTCGTGGGACGCTGACAGCGGAGAAGATAAGCCGATAAAAGAGAACGACCACGCAATGGACGACAACCGTTATTTGGTGTCAACCGTGCTTGTGGACGAATTCGACTGGGTTGACTGGTCGGCATATAAATGAGGTGATAACTTTGGGCATAATGGCTGATATATTCAAGAAAATCGCTGAGCGCTTC
Source organism: Oscillospiraceae bacterium (assembly GCA_045643645.1). Taxonomy (GTDB): domain Bacteria; phylum Bacillota; class Clostridia; order Oscillospirales; family Oscillospiraceae; genus F23-B02. The sequence continues at coordinate 26 of JAZULF010000095.1, read as the reverse complement.
GGGCTTGAGGTGCAGGAGAAGAAAGC